>NZ_CP090431.1:3757500-3772500 GCF_021441905.1 Priestia flexa
TCTGTTTCATAGCGAGAAATCATACTAAGATTATACAAGATTAGATAATGACTTAGGATCTCAGGAAAGTATACGCATTGTTCACGTGATGTTGTTAGATGCAAATCGCTTGTTTCTAAATTGAAAAGTAGAGGAGAACATTGATAGAGATTTGTATGTAAGTTTGCAAAAGAAATTCTAAGAGTAGGATTTATTTCTTGCATACGCATGTCTATCTTGAAGCGATCTTGTAAATATAAATGTAATCGTGTATTGTCCATATGATAAGATTCTTTAATTTGGTTAGGGAAAATTAACTCTTTATTATTTAAGTTCCCTACTAATACTTTCTTAGAAGCTCTTGAAGGGCTTAATTCATTAAATAATGAATACATTTCATCAATATGTACTAATAACTCAGTCATTGTATATTTTTGACCTTCTAATTGTTTCATGTGAAACAGTTCTTTTCCAACCTCAGAAAACAACCCATTTTTTTGAATTTTTACCTCATCATCAAGAAAGTCATAACTTTGCTTTTTTCTTTTTCGTGTTGACACTCCATGTGCTAGAACTGCTGTATTTTCTGGATAAACTGGATTTTTAGTTAATAGACATGCTTTTAACAACTGGGATAAACCATAAAAAAGTAATACTGGTTGCATGGAAGTATGAGATTTTAGTGCAGTTTGATAATAATTTTTGCTATGTTCCAGATAATAAATAAATGGATAACAATTTTTAAAACTACGCTGTTCAGCATCAACAATGCTTGAAGAATTGTACTGATTATATAAATACTTTTGTGAAAAAGGGGCTGAGAAAAATAAATGATAAGGTTTCCAAACATCATAAGTGAAACTCAAAAAATCACCTCTTTTATTATTAGAATTATCTGATATATAGTATGGTTATTGACAGCTACATAAGCAATTGTTAATCTACTAATAATATTCTGTCGCTTTGAGGAGGATTCTATAATGTGGGAAAGTAAATTTTCAAAAGAAGGTTTAACATTTGATGATGTTTTGTTAGTGCCAGCTAAATCTGAAGTGTTGCCAAAAGATGTTGATATGAGTGTAGAACTAACAAAAACGCTAAAGCTAAATGTACCATTCATTAGTGCAGGTATGGATACAGTAACTGAAGCAGAGATGGCAATTGCTATGGCTCGTCAAGGTGGTTTAGGGATCATTCATAAGAATATGTCTATTGAACAACAAGCCGAGCAAGTTGATAAAGTAAAGCGTTCTGAAAGTGGTGTTATTACCGATCCATTTTTCTTAACACCAGAAAATCAAGTATTTGCTGCAGAACATTTGATGGGGAAATATCGTATCTCTGGCGTACCAATTGTAAATAACGAAGAAGAGCAAAAGTTAGTTGGTATTCTGACAAATCGTGATTTGCGTTTTATTCAAGATTACTCAATGCTTATCTCTGATGTAATGACAAAAGAAGAGTTAGTTACAGCTCCAGTAGGAACAACGCTCGACGAAGCTGAAAAGATTTTACAGCAATACAAAATTGAAAAATTACCACTTGTAGATGACAACGGTGTATTAAAAGGTTTAATTACAATCAAGGACATTGAAAAAGTAATTGAATTTCCAAATGCTGCGAAGGACAAGCAGGGACGTTTATTAGTAGGGGCAGCAGTTGGTGTGACAGCTGATTCAATGGTTCGAATTGAGAAGTTAGTAAAAGCTGGTGTGGACGTTATTGTAATTGATACGGCACATGGTCATTCATTAGGCGTTTTAAATACCGTACGTTCAATTCGTGAAACGTATCCGGAATTAAATATTATTGCAGGAAACGTTGCAACTGCTGAAGGAACAAGAGCGTTAATTGAAGCAGGTGTAGACGTAGTGAAAGTTGGAATAGGACCTGGTTCAATTTGTACAACTCGTGTTGTAGCTGGAGTAGGTGTTCCACAAATTACGGCTGTATATGATTGCGCCACTGAAGCAAGAAAACACGGTGTACCAGTAATTGCAGACGGAGGAATTAAGTACTCTGGAGATATCGTAAAAGCACTAGCTGCTGGTGGACACACTGTTATGCTAGGGAGCTTATTAGCCGGTACAACTGAAAGCCCTGGTGAAACAGAAATCTTCCAAGGAAGACGCTTTAAAGTATACCGTGGTATGGGCTCAGTTGGAGCAATGGAAAAAGGAAGTAAAGATCGTTATTTCCAAGAAGATAATAAAAAGTTTGTTCCAGAAGGCATTGAAGGGCGCTTACCTTATAAGGGGCCTGTTGCTGACACTTTATATCAGCTAATTGGGGGATTAAGAGCTGGAATGGGATATTGCGGCTCAGCTAACCTACAAGCATTGCGTGAAGAGGCACAGTTTATCCGTATGACAGGAGCTGGCCTAAGAGAAAGTCACCCACATGACGTTCAAATTACAAAAGAATCTCCAAACTATTCACTTAGCTAAGTAAAAAAGCACCTCTCTAATTTAGAGAGGTGCTTTTTTATGCTAAAGATTGTTTTAACGGTACTTCTTTATCTATTTTTTTTAATTTTTGTGTGATAAAATAACCTCTATGTGATTTATGTCTGGAGGGTATTGGTAGTGAAGAAAAAATTGATAAAACAGCTTTTTGCATTAGTTGCTGTTTTCTTAATGGCTAGTTCTTTAATCACTCCAAATGCGTCTGCAGCTTCACAATTTCCAAATGTTGAAGCAGATGCCGCTATTTTGATTGAAGCAGATACAGGCCAAATTTTGTATGAAAAGAATTCAGGTGCTGTACTAGGTATTGCTAGTATGACAAAAATGATGACTGAGTATTTAATTTTAGAAGCTATTCACGAAAAAAAGCTTTCTTGGGATGATCGAGTAGGAGTTAGCAAATATGCTGCAGATATCTCACAAGATTACTCATTGTCAAATGTTCCATTATTAACAACAGAGAAATATACGATTAAAGAATTGTATGAAGCAATGGCTATTTACTCAGCAAATGGAGCGAGTATTGCACTAGCTGAGGCTTTAGCAGGATCTGAAGCCGAGTTTATTAAATTGATGAATAAAAAGGCAGAAGAGTTAAATTTAGGTGAAGCTAAATTTGTTAACTCAACAGGTCTTTCTAACTCATTGTTAAAAGGTCAACATCCAAAAGGTACAAAAGCTGATGATGAAAATTTACTATCAGCTCGCGCAGTATCAGCATTAGCTTTTCATATTCTTCATGATTATCCAGAAGTATTAGAAACGGCTAAGACACCTGAAAAGATCTTCCGACCAGGTCAACAAGGCGAAACGACGATGGATAACTGGAATAAAATGCTTCCATCTTTCCCTACATACGGATATGAAGGTTTAGATGGCTTGAAAACAGGACATACAGACTTTGCAGGCTATTGCTTTACAGGAACAGCTGAACGAGATGGTGTTCGTTATATTGCAGTAGTCATGAATGCCAAAAATAATGGTAAGTCTTTTGAAGGAGCGCGCTTTACAGAAACAAAAAAACTTTTAGATTATGCATTTGATAATTATGAGCTAAAACAAGTAGCTCCAGAAGGCAAGGCTGTTAAAAAGCATGAGTCCCTTCCAGTCGTAAAAGGGAAAAATAAAGAGCTAAAAGTTGTAACAAAAGAACCAGTGAATGTTCTTACAAAAAAAGGTGAAGAAAGTAAAATATCTCTTCAATTTGATTTTAATCCTAAAGTTGTAGATGAGAAAGATCGAATCGTTGCACCAATTAAAGAGGGTCAGGTTGTAGGTTACGTTAGTGCCAAGAATAAGAATCTTGATGATTTAGGTTATGCAGTAAATAACGGAACAAATAAAGTGCCTGTCGTTGCAGATACTACGATTGAAAAGGCTAACTGGTTTGTTTTAGCAATACGAAGTATAGGTGATTTCTTTGTAGGTGTATGGTCTGATGCAGCCGCTAATATTAAGAATTGGTTTTAATTCATAAACCATTTATAAAAGGAGATACTAAAGCAAGGTTTTTGTTGCATTTAGTATCTTCTTTTTTTAGACAAGTTTTTCAAACTACACAATTTTAATAGGATTTTTTCAGAAAATAAGGTAAAATAGACAATAAGTTTTGAATTTTGTATACATAATTTATTGATTATGTGTAATACAACTATACTGGGGGAAGACAAACATGAGTAACATTACAGGTACTGACAGAGTAAAACGCGGAATGGCGGAAATGCAAAAAGGCGGCGTTATTATGGACGTTGTTAATGCTGAACAAGCAAAGATTGCAGAAGCAGCAGGAGCAGTTGCAGTTATGGCATTAGAACGTGTACCAGCAGACATTCGTGCTGCAGGTGGCGTATCTCGCATGGCAGATCCGACAATTGTCGAAGAAGTTATGAATGCTGTTTCAATTCCGGTAATGGCTAAAGCACGTATCGGTCACATTGTAGAAGCGCGTGTTTTAGAAGCAATGGGCGTAGACTATATTGATGAAAGTGAAGTATTAACACCAGCAGATGAAGAATTTCATTTAAATAAAAATACGTTTACAGTACCATTTGTTTGTGGTTGCCGCGATTTAGGCGAAGCTGCACGTCGTATTGCAGAAGGCGCTGCTATGCTTCGTACAAAAGGTGAACCAGGTACAGGGAACATTGTAGAAGCTGTACGTCATATGCGTCAAGTGAACGCACAAGTACGTAAAGTAGTGGGTATGGACGAAGCTGAGTTAATGACGGAAGCAAAGCTACTAGGTGCACCTTATGAGCTATTATTACAAATCAAGCGTGAAGGTCGCCTTCCAGTGGTTAACTTTGCTGCAGGTGGCGTTGCAACACCAGCAGATGCGGCATTAATGATGCAATTAGGAGCAGATGGAGTGTTTGTAGGTTCTGGTATCTTTAAGTCTGATAATCCAGAAAAATTTGCTCGTTCAATCGTAGAAGCAACAACGCATTATGAAGATTATGAGTTAATTGCAAAGCTTTCTAAAGGATTAGGAAATGCAATGAAAGGTATTGAAATCTCAACATTATTACCAGAAAATCGCATGCAAGAGCGTGGCTGGTAACAGTAAGGGAGTTTTAACAGCATGGTGAAGGTTGGAGTTTTAGGACTACAAGGTGCATTTAGAGAGCATGCGCATTCAGTGGAAGCAACAGGGGCTGAAGCGATTATTATTAAAAAAGTAGAACAGCTAGAAGAAGTGGACGGGCTCATTTTACCAGGTGGAGAAAGTACGGCAATGAGACGTCTGATTGATAAATATGACTTTATGGATTCACTGCGCCAATTTGCTAAAAGTGGCAAACCAATCTTTGGGACTTGTGCTGGTCTAATCTTACTAGCAGGCGAAATTGTAGACTATGATGAGCCTCATTTAGGTGTTATGAATATTAAGGTGGCTCGAAATTCTTTTGGTCGCCAACGTGAGAGCTTTGAGGCGAAATTAAATATAAAAGAAGTTGCAGATGATTTTATTGGAGTATTTATTCGTGCGCCTCATATTGTAGAAGTCGGTGAGAACGTGGAAGTCCTATCTATTCATGGTGATCGTATCGTAGCTGCAAAACAGGGACAATTTTTAGGGTGTTCGTTTCATCCAGAGTTAACGGATGACCATCGTATGACAGAGTATTTTATCGACATGGTGAAAGAGTCTCTGAAAAAACCTGTATAAACCAATTGCAACTTGTATAGACTTGTAGTACATTATGATTATTAATTACAATGTTGAAAAGTATAAAGCGTTGATAGGAAATAGTAGTAAAGAAGTTAAACTTTAGAGAGTCGATGGTTGGTGAAAATCGATGTTTAGCCTTTACGAATCCATCCTGGAGCAAGCTATTGAAATAGTAAGTAGATAGCTTCGGTTCATTCCGTTATCTGACTGAAGAGGAAGGTTTATTTATGAGCCTTCAACTAGGGTGGCAACGCGGGCTAAACTCTCGTCCCTTTTATAGGGATGGGAGTTTTTATTTTGCCCATTTTATACAAATAAGGAGGTAAATAGATGTTAGACGTAAAGGTTTTACGAGCTAATCTTGAAGAAGTAAAAGAAAAATTAAAGTTCCGCGGAGAAGATTTATCAGATCTTGGGCGCTTTGAAGAGTTAGATGTAGAGCGCAGACAGCTATTAGTTCAAACTGAGGAATTAAAGAGTAAGCGTAATGAAGTGTCTCAACAAATTGCTCAATTAAAACGTGAAAAGCAAGATGCAAATAGTATGATTTTAGAAATGCGTCAAGTAGGAGACAAAATTAAAGAGTTAGATGAGCGTCTTCGTACTGTAGAAACAGAATTAGAACAACTATTACTTTCAATCCCTAATATTCCACATGAGAGTGTTCCAGTTGGTGAAACGGAAGATGAAAATGTAGAAATTAGAAAATGGGGAGAGGTTCGTCAATTTAATTTTGAGCCGAAGCCACACTGGGATCTAGGAACAGATTTAAATATTTTAGACTTTGAACGTGCAGCAAAGGTAACGGGAAGCCGTTTCGTGTTTTATAAAGGCCTAGGAGCTCGTTTGGAACGTGCCTTAATCAACTTTATGATGGACTTACACATGGATGAGCATGGATATGAAGAAATTCTTCCTCCATATATGGTTAATCGTACAAGCATGACAGGAACAGGGCAGCTTCCTAAGTTTGAAGAAGATGCTTTTAAAATTAAAGAGGAAGACTATTTCTTAATCCCAACGGCTGAAGTTCCCGTAACTAATCTACACCGTGATGAAATCATTAATGGAGACCAATTACCATTAGCTTATACAGCATACAGCGCATGTTTTAGATCAGAAGCAGGTTCAGCTGGTAGAGATACACGTGGACTAATTCGTCAGCATCAATTTAACAAAGTAGAGCTAGTTCGTTTTGTAAAACCAGAAGATTCTTACGCTGAGCTTGAAAATCTGACAGGACATGCTGAAAAAGTATTACAGTTGTTAGAACTGCCATACCGTGTTTTAAGCATGTGTACTGGAGACTTAGGATTTACAGCAGCTAAAAAATACGATATTGAAGTGTGGATTCCAAGCTATGAGTCATATCGTGAAATTTCTTCTTGTTCAAACTTTGAAAGTTTCCAAGCGCGAAGAGCTAATATTCGCTTCCGCCGCGAGGCAAAAGGGAAACCAGAATACGTACACACATTAAATGGATCTGGATTAGCGATTGGGCGTACAGTGGCTGCAATTTTAGAGAACTATCAACAGGAAGATGGTTCAGTTGTTATTCCAAAAGTATTACGTCCTTACATGGGGAACAAAGAGGTTATTAACGGTTAAATTGAAATGATTCACAACTTTTTTGTTGTGAATCATTTTTTTTTTAGAAAACAGCTTGACTCTTATTTGTATATGTGATAAATTTATAAATGTCGAAACGGAGGAATACCCAAGTCCGGCTGAAGGGATCGGTCTTGAAAACCGACAGGGGTGTTACAGCCCGCGGGGGTTCGAATCCCTCTTCCTCCGCCATATTTGACTTTAAATGTTATTTAAACATTGCGCGATAAATTGGAGATTGTAAAACGTCACTTTTAGAAGTGGCGTTTTTTCATTCCCATTTTTCACGAAGAAAAATGGGAATGAATTATGAATGTCTTCTTTTTAATTTTTCGTTGTGATGTAAAAACTTAGAGATTTTTTCAACAATCGGTTCAACGGATGTCGGGTCCTTTAAGATATCGTAATCATTAATATCTAATCGTAAAATAGGACAAGCTGTAAAGTTATTAATCCAATCCTCATAGCGTTTGTGCATTTCTCTCCAATAATCTAAGGGCGTTTGTTGTTCCATAGGTCTTCCACGTTCTTGGATACGATCAACGATATCTTCAAAACTACCTTCCAAATAAATTAATAAATCAGGGTGTGGGAAGTAGGGAGTCATAACCATTGCATCAAACAAGCTTGTATACGTTTCGTAATCCACCTTGGACATTGTTCCTTTTTCGAAATGCATTTTAGCGAAAATACCAGTATCTTCGTAAATTGAACGGTCTTGTATAAAGCCTCCACCGTATTCAAAAATTCTTTTCTGTTCTTTAAATCTCTCCGCTAGGAAGTAAACCTGAAGATGAAAGCTCCATCTTTCAAAGTCAGCGTAGAATTTATCTAAATATGGATTTGTATCAACTTTCTCGTAAGAAGTGCGAAAGTTCAGCGCATCTGCAAGAGCTTGTGTCATTGTAGATTTCCCAACGCCTACTGTTCCAGCAATAGTCAATACAGCATCATTTGGAATGTTGTATTTTGTTCGTAAATTCATATTGTAGAACTCCTTTTTAATAAGCTGCTTTTAACATCTGAGATGATATGCTCTAAATGCTCTTTATTTTTGACAAAGTCTAGTTCATCTCCACTATAGCGTAAAACAGTTACCTGTGGGTTATTTTCTTTGAAGGTTTTAATTGCTTCCTCATAATCGGAGCTTAGCTGAGCTAGATAAGAAGGGTCAATGTTTTTTTCAATTTCCCTTCCACGCATTTTAATACGCTTCAATAGTGTAGGTAAAGTAGCATTTAAGTAAATAACAATGTTGGGCTTTGGCATATCATGTGTCAGTATATCGTAGATTTGTACATATTTTATGTACTGACTATCCTTTAAAGTTTGCTGAGCAAAAATCATGTTTTTCATAATATGATAGTCAGCAACGACAGGCTGATGTTGATGTAGAAAATGCTTTTGAATATCCTCTAACTGTTTATAACGGTTGCATAGAAAAAACATTTCAGTTTGAAAGCTCCACTCTTCAATATCCTCATAGAATTTCCCAAGGAATGGATTTTCATCAACAATTTCTTTCAAAAGTTGAAATTGAAATGTCTCTGCAATAGCCTTAGCTAGGGAGGTTTTCCCAACACCTATAGGGCCCTCAACAGTAATAAAAGGTATTTCCCCCATGGACTCTTCCTCCTTTATCTATACATGTTCTCGAAAATTGACAAAAAACATTGTATCACAATAAGAGGAGAGAATGGATAAAAACAAAAAGAAAAACCAGTTGTAAAAAACGGAAGGAAACATAAAAAGAGGATAATCCTATGCTGTAGGAATTATCCTCTTTAAAATTATTCAGGTATTCTTTTAATTACTTTAAAGTTATCATCAAGGAGTAGCCAGTTTTGAGGGAAAGGTAATCCCAACTTCCAATAAGCCATGCCTCTTAAGTTTAATTCTTTTAACAAATCGAATTTTGCTTGGATTGACCGGGCATCTTCAAACCATACCTCATGCGTTTTTTGAGCTGAATCAGAGTATCGGAAAAAGGGAGCCTGAGCTTTTTTATCATACTGTATGCTTGCGTTGTACTGATACGCAATTTCAATCGCTCTTTGAGCACTAATTGCTTTTGCATACTCACCACCTGGTTTGAATGGAAGCGTCCAATCATATCCGTATAGATTTTGTCCCATGACAATTTTTTTGCTAGGTATTTCTGAAATAGCATATTCTAGCACATCTCTGACAGGGCCAATCGGAGAAACAGCCATTGGAGGACCTCCACTGTATCCCCATTCGTATGTCATAGGGACAACAAAATTTGCTATCTCCCCAATTCTTTTGTAATCATGTGCTTCATACCACTTTCCTTTTTGATCACTACTTGTTTTAGGTGCTAATGCTACAGATATTAACAAGTCTTCAGCTTGAAGCCGTTTCTTTGCTTTTTCTAAAAATGTAATATAAGCATTTTTGTCTTCCGGACGTAAGAATTCAAAGTCAAAATGAATATCTTTAAAGTTTTTCTCTGTAGCAATACGAATAATATTATTAAGCAATTTATCTTGAACATCCGCATTGTTTAAGATTGCTTCTCCTACCTCTGCACTAAACCCGCCGTCTTCGATATTGGCAAGAACCATTAAAAAAATTGCATCGTTTTCTTGTGCAATAGTTCCAAAGTTTTTTAATGGAGGTTCTTTGATAGAGCCATCGCGCTGTACTTCGAAGTTAGCCGGTCCCAAATATGTGAGGTATTTAGCATTCTTCTTAATCAATTCTTCCGTTTCGCTACTAATGGTACGGTTACTTGTTTCAACATATCCTAAAAATTCAGCTTCTGTCTTTGGAGAAGCTGGAATGAGCAACTGTGTTCCAAGTGTTAGAGGAGAAGTGATGGAAAGGTTGTTAGCTTTTGCGATTGATTGATAACTAACTCCTAGGGTTCGCCCTATCTTCCATAATGTATCGCCTTTTCTAACGGTATAGTAACTTTCGTTAATAGGTACAACTAATGCCTGGCCCACCACTAATCGATTGGGATCAGGTAATTCATTTGCTAAGCTAATTTTTGAAGCTTCAATTTGAAACCGTTGAGCAATACTATAAATGCTATCTCCAGACTTTACAGTGTAAATATCCATAGTAATAAACGCCCCCAAAAAAGAATGTTTATTAAGTCTATGAACAAAAGAGTAAGCAAATGCTTATGTAATTAAATCACTATGTTCACAAATGTTCGCTTTAAGTACATTTTGCATCATTTCGATAGCGAACTTGTTATCTTCATCAGAATTTGATGCAATACAATCTTTAGGGATAATCAGGTTGTACTCTCTCATATAAGCATCATTTGCTGAAAAGAGCACACATATATTTCCCGCTAACCCTGTTAAAATTAATGTTTTAACGTTTAGTTGCTGTAGTAAAATGGTTAAAGCTGTTCCATAAAAAATAGAATGCTTTGGTTTAATTAAAAAGTAATCTGTAGTATGGGGTTGTATATACTGGAGTATGGGGGAGCTTATTGGATTTGTGCAGTATTCAAGGATTTTATTTAAATTAGCTTGCCATAATTTATAGTGATCGTTTATATAGATAACAGGAATTTTTTTACTTGAACACTCTGCTTTTAATGAAGAGATATTACGCGCGAGAATTTTAGCTTTTTCAGCTAGGATTTTCCCATTTTTAAATTGAAAATCATTAATCATATCAATAATAACTAATGCAATTTTAGAATCATTCATATACAATCTCCTTATTGTTTTTTAACCTAATAAGTAGTGTTGCTCATAACAAATATAATATGTAAGGAGTTTGGAACATGCTTGAAGACGAGAAATATATGCGTTTAGCTATAGATGAAGCAAAGAAAGCTTGTGGAATTATGGAAGTTCCTATTGGAGCTGTTATCGTAGATAAAGATGGACATGTTATTGCAAAAGGCCATAATTTAAGAGAAAGTACACAAAGATCCATAGCTCACGCAGAGCTGTTAGCTATAGATGAGGCATGTCAAAAGTTAAATACGTGGCGATTAGAAGATACGACTTTATATGTTACTTTAGAACCTTGTCCGATGTGTGCGGGGGCTATTATGTTATCACGTGTAAAAAGAGTGGTGTTTGGAGCGTTTGATCCTAAAGGAGGGTGTGCAGGAACCCTGATGAACTTATTAGAGTATGAAAAGTTTAATCACCAATCAGAAGTTCAAGGTGGAGTTCTCGAAGATGAGTGTGCAGAAATGTTAAGTACATTCTTTAAAGAATTGCGAAATCGAAAAAAACGAGCAAAGAAAAATTTACAATAAATTACATTCTGTAAAGGTTGCATTTTGTCCTAAAAAGAATTATACTTGTATAAGCATCAACATGGTGCTCAAACAAAGGTTTCAACTTTGCCGTGCTAAGCGGGGAGGTAGCGGTGCCCTGTACTCGCAATCCGCTCTAGCGAGGCCGAACTCCTTTCCTGAGGTTAGTTCTCCTTGAGGTCTGCCTTAAGTAAGTGGTGTTGACGTTTGGGTCCTATGCAATGGGAATCTGTGAACCCTGTCAGGTCCGGAAGGAAGCAGCAGTAAGCAGAACCTCTCATGTGCCATAGGGTCGCCTGAACCGAGCTAACTGCTTAAGTAACGCTTGGGGAGGCTAATCGAAGGAAGGTGCACGGCAGTTATATACATATAAAAGTAACCTACTCTAACGATGGAGTAGGTTTTTTTATTTAGCATATATTTCACTATATAAGATAAACGATGTTTTGGAAAAATAGTTATAGTACGTTATAATAATATCAAATTTATATAACAAAAAGGAGAAGATGCAGTGGCGTATCAGGCTTTATATCGTGTGTACCGCCCTCAAAGCTTTCAAGATGTTGTTGGTCAGCGGCATATTATTAAGACTTTACAGAACGCGCTCGTTCTTGAGAAATTTTCGCATGCATACTTATTTTCAGGGCCAAGGGGTACAGGGAAAACGACTGCAGCAAAAATTTTAGCTAAAGCGGTTAACTGTGAACATGCACCCGTATCCGAACCTTGTAATGAGTGTGCTACATGTAGAGGAATTACAGACGGTTCCATATCAGATGTTATTGAAATCGATGCGGCTTCAAATAACGGAGTAGATGAAATTCGAGATATTAGAGATAAAGTCAAATATGCACCAAGTGCCGTTCGTTACAAAGTTTATATTATAGATGAAGTTCATATGCTCTCAATAGGTGCGTTTAATGCATTGCTAAAAACATTAGAAGAACCACCTCCTCACGTAATATTTATTTTGGCAACAACAGAACCGCATAAAATTCCACTTACTATCATTTCAAGATGTCAACGTTTTGATTTTAAACGAATCTCACCTGACGATATTGTTTATCGAATGAAAGAAGTTTTGATATCTGAGGATGTAAACGTAGCGGATGAAGCTTTATATGAGGTTGCTAAGGCATCTGAAGGTGGTATGAGGGATGCATTAAGCTTGTTAGATCAGGCTATCTCATATAGCGAAAATGAAGTTACTTTGGATGATGTGTTATCTATTACAGGTGCTGTTTCTCATACATTTATGCTGCAAATTGTTCGTTCAATTGCGGAGAAGAATCTTGTATCAGCGCTACATGCAGTTGAGCAACTCATTCAAAACGGTAAAGATCCAGTTCGTTTCTTAGAAGATTTAATCTTTTATTATAGAGATGTTTTACTTTATCAATCGTCGTCTGAAATGGAACATTTGATGGAAAAAGCAGTAGTGAGTGAGGAGTTTAAAGAGTTAGCTTCACAACTGCCAGCGGAGGGTATCTATTCAATTATTAACCAACTTAATCAAACGCAACAAGAGATGAAGTGGACGAATCATCCAAGAGTGTTACTAGAGGTAGCACTAGTGAAACTTGCTCAATCTTCTAGTAAGAAAAAAACAGTAGCGAGCGAAGAGGATGATTTACTTCAAAAAGTTAAAATGCTTGAAGCTCAAGTTAATCATCTAAAGGAAAACGGTGTTCAATTACAGCAAAGTCAACAAGAAACAAGTGATCAAAAAGTAAAAAGACAAGTGCGTAGTCAGTATAAAGTTCCAATAGGAAAAGTGCATGAGGTCCTAAAACAAGCATCTCGTCAAGAACTAGAGGAAGTTAAGCGTCTATGGGCAGAAGTTTTAGAAACGCTACGTCAGCAAAATAAAGCATCACATGCTGCTCTGTTGTCTAATAGTGAACCTGTGGCTTCATCTTCGAAGTCCTTTATCTTAAAATTCAAGTATGAAATCCATTGCAAAATGGCTGCTGAAAATAACAACAATGTACGTGATAATTTAGAAAATATCCTATATACTTTAAGTGGGAGCAAACGTGAAATGGTTGCAATCCCTGATAATGAATGGGATAAAGTAAGAGGAGATTTTCTTCAAGAGCAGCAAGGAAATGATGGGTCGCAAAAAGAAGAAGAAGACCCTTTAATCTCCGAAGCTAAAAAGCTTTTCGGAGAAGAACTTATTGAAATACACGAATAGAACTAGGAGGAATTATAATTATGATGCGTGGCGGAATGGGTAACATGCAAAAAATGATGAAACAAATGCAAAAAATGCAGAAAGATATGCAAAAGGCGCAAGAAGAGCTAGCTGAGAAAACAATAGAAGGAACAGCTGGCGGTGGAATGGTTACAGTAGTTGTAAATGGTCAAAAAGAAATCATTGATGTAAAAATCAAAGAAGAAGTAGTAGATCCAGAAGATATCGAAATGCTTCAAGATCTAGTTTTAGCAGCAACGAATGACGCGTTAAAACAAATGGATGAGTTAACAAATAACACAATGGGACAATTCACTAAAGGTTTAAATATCCCAGGACTTTAATTAAGGTGGTTGCTACGTGCATTATCCAGAACCAATTTCAAAACTAATAGATAGTTTCATGAAACTCCCGGGTATTGGACCAAAAACGGCTGTTAGGCTTGCTTTCTTTGTTTTAAATATGAAGGAAGACACAGTGCTTGATTTTGCTAAAGCACTTGTTAATGCAAAGCGTAACTTAACATATTGTTCAACCTGTGGTCACATTACAGACCAAGACCCATGTTACATCTGTCAGGATCAAAGGAGAGACCGTACTGTTGTGTGTGTCGTTCAAGATCCTAAAGATGTTATTGCTATGGAGAAAATGAAGGAATATACGGGTCTGTATCACGTCCTTCACGGTGCAATTTCTCCAATGGAAGGTATTGGTCCAGAAGATATTAAAGTTCCTGAATTGTTGAAGAGGCTTCAAAATGATGAAATCCAAGAAGTAATTTTAGCAACAAATCCTAATATTGAAGGTGAAGCAACGGCAATGTACATTTCTAGGCTGTTAAAACCCACTGGTATAAGAATTACTAGAATTGCACATGGTTTACCAGTAGGCGGAGATTTAGAGTATGCTGATGAGGTAACTTTATCTAAAGCTTTAGAAGGTCGTAGAGACGTATAGGTAAGGAGCTATGCCATGTTTTTTAAACGAAAAGGTTGGTTAAGAAAAGAATATGATGAATCTTTTCTTAAAACGTTCAATGAATTAAAAGATAAGTGGAATAAAAAAGAGGTTATTGTTGAAAGAAGTGTAGATCCTTCAGATGCAGTTTTAGTAGACATGAAATTAGCAAAAGTTAAATATCTCTTTTTATTAAAAGAAGCAAAACATAGAAATATATCTATTCGAAAGATGTCTTAATTTAAGGCATCTTTTTTGTTTAATAAAAATGGATTGTTTTTAAAAGTAGGACATACATATAAGTAATATTATTTTATTTATAAAGAAGGGATAAATATGTTAACTCAACCTCTTATTGTTATTCCTG
>NZ_CP090431.1:3777500-3780000 GCF_021441905.1 Priestia flexa
TCCCAAGGGTTGGGCTGTTCGCCCATTAAAGCGGTACGCGAGCTGGGTTCAGAACGTCGTGAGACAGTTCGGTCCCTATCCGTCGTGGGCGTAGGAAATTTGAGAGGAGCTGTCCTTAGTACGAGAGGACCGGGATGGACACACCGCTGGTGTACCAGTTGTCTTGCCAAAGGCATCGCTGGGTAGCTATGTGTGGACGGGATAAGTGCTGAAAGCATCTAAGCATGAAGCCCCCCTCAAGATGAGATTTCCCATAGCGCAAGCTAGTAAGATCCCTGAAAGATGATCAGGTTGATAGGTCAGAGGTGGAAGCATGGCGACGTGTGTAGCTGACTGATACTAATCGATCGAGGACTTAACCAAAACAATAGTACACGAAGTACTCAGCGAAATGTTATCTAGTTTTGAGAGAACAAGATAAAAAAGTCTTGCTTTTTTTCAAAGAAGTTGTATAATATAATATGTCTGGTGGCGATAGCAGAGAGGTCACACCCGTTCCCATACCGAACACGGAAGTTAAGTTCTCTAGCGCCGATGGTAGTTGGGACTTTGTCCCTGTGAGAGTAGGACGTTGCCAGGCTGTTATATCAATGGAGGATTAGCTCAGCTGGGAGAGCACCTGCCTTACAAGCAGGGGGTCGGCGGTTCGATCCCGTCATCCTCCACCATGAATATGTTGCCGGTGTAGCTCAACTGGTAGAGCAACTGACTTGTAATCAGTAGGTTGGGGGTTCAAGTCCTCTTGCCGGCACCATTTTCGAGCCATTAGCTCAGTTGGTAGAGCATCTGACTTTTAATCAGAGGGTCGAAGGTTCGAGTCCTTCATGGCTCACCATTTTAAATACACACATGCGGGTGTGGCGGAATTGGCAGACGCGCTAGACTTAGGATCTAGTGTCTTTACGACGTGGGGGTTCAAGTCCCTTCACCCGCACCATTTAATTTCATAATGCGCGGAAGTAGTTCAGTGGTAGAACACCACCTTGCCAAGGTGGGGGTCGCGAGTTCGAACCTCGTCTTCCGCTCCACAAATAAGTCCTGCCGGGGTGGTGGAATTGGCAGACACACAGGACTTAAAATCCTGCGGTAGGTGACTACCGTGCCGGTTCAAGTCCGGCCCTCGGCACCATTTTAATAAGCGCCCGTAGCTCAATTGGATAGAGCGTTTGACTACGGATCAAAAGGTTAGGGGTTCGACTCCTCTCGGGCGCGCCATAAACGGGAAGTAGCTCAGCTTGGTAGAGCACTTGGTTTGGGACCAAGGGGTCGCAGGTTCGAATCCTGTCTTCCCGACCATTTCTGGGGCCTTAGCTCAGCTGGGAGAGCGCCTGCCTTGCACGCAGGAGGTCAGCGGTTCGATCCCGCTAGGCTCCACCAATTGAACTTTGAAAACTGAACAAAGCGACAAACGTCAACGTTAATTTTTTAAACTTTTATGAGCAAGTCAAACATTTCTTCGGAGAGTTTGATCCTGGCTCAGGATGAACGCTGGCGGCGTGCCTAATACATGCAAGTCGAGCGAACTGATTAGAAGCTTGCTTCTATGACGTTAGCGGCGGACGGGTGAGTAACACGTGGGCAACCTGCCTGTAAGACTGGGATAACTCCGGGAAACCGGAGCTAATACCGGATAACATTTTCTCTTGCATAAGAGAAAATTGAAAGATGGTTTCGGCTATCACTTACAGATGGGCCCGCGGTGCATTAGCTAGTTGGTGAGGTAACGGCTCACCAAGGCAACGATGCATAGCCGACCTGAGAGGGTGATCGGCCACACTGGGACTGAGACACGGCCCAGACTCCTACGGGAGGCAGCAGTAGGGAATCTTCCGCAATGGACGAAAGTCTGACGGAGCAACGCCGCGTGAGTGATGAAGGCTTTCGGGTCGTAAAACTCTGTTGTTAGGGAAGAACAAGTACAAGAGTAACTGCTTGTACCTTGACGGTACCTAACCAGAAAGCCACGGCTAACTACGTGCCAGCAGCCGCGGTAATACGTAGGTGGCAAGCGTTATCCGGAATTATTGGGCGTAAAGCGCGCGCAGGCGGTTTCTTAAGTCTGATGTGAAAGCCCACGGCTCAACCGTGGAGGGTCATTGGAAACTGGGGAACTTGAGTGCAGAAGAGAAAAGCGGAATTCCACGTGTAGCGGTGAAATGCGTAGAGATGTGGAGGAACACCAGTGGCGAAGGCGGCTTTTTGGTCTGTAACTGACGCTGAGGCGCGAAAGCGTGGGGAGCAAACAGGATTAGATACCCTGGTAGTCCACGCCGTAAACGATGAGTGCTAAGTGTTAGAGGGTTTCCGCCCTTTAGTGCTGCAGCTAACGCATTAAGCACTCCGCCTGGGGAGTACGGTCGCAAGACTGAAACTCAAAGGAATTGACGGGGGCCCGCACAAGCGGTGGAGCATGTGGTTTAATTCGAAGCAACGCGAAGAACCTTACCAGGTCTTGACATCCTCTGACAACTCTAGAGATAGAGCGTTCCCCTTCGGGGGA
>NZ_CP090431.1:3785000-3837500 GCF_021441905.1 Priestia flexa
TGTGGATGAAGCTCACGGCGCTCATTTTATTTTAGGAGCTCCTTTTCCAAAGTCAGCTACAGAGTTTGGTGCAGATATTGTTATCCAATCCGCTCATAAGACACTGCCAGCAATGACAATGGGCTCATATTTACATGTGAAAGGAAACTTTATTAATAAAAATAGATTATCTTATCTTTTAGGTGCTTTACAATCTAGTAGTCCATCTTATCCTATTATGGTTTCTTTAGATATTGCACGTTATTATGTAGAGTGTTTAAAAAATGAAGGTACAGCAAAAATTAAAGCTAATTTAAAAGGATTTTATAACGAGTTAAATCAGATTGATACCCTTTCTATTGTAGAGTTAAATCAGGAGGGGAATCTTAAGGTTGATTTATTAAAACTCATCTTATCATCTACGCGACTCACTGGTTATGAGCTTCAGGCAGCTTTAGAAGCGGAAGGAATATATACAGAGCTAGCAGATCCTTTGTATGTTTTATTAGTGCTACCTTTATCATCATCATTTGATTTTAGTGATACGTTATTGCGAATCAAAAAAGCAGTTGGATTAAGTGCACAAGGTGGGTTTGTAAAAGATATGATTCATACTCTTTACTACCCTGAAAAAATTACACATAAAATATATACTCATAAAAATGAAACCGAGATAGTTTCACTAGATACCGCTGTAGGAAAGATATGTGCGGAAACCATTATACCTTACCCACCAGGCATTCCACTGCTGTTAGAAGGTGAAGAGATTTCATTACATCATTTAAAGTATTTAAAGCAAACCTTATCTTTTAAAGGTAAAATACAAGGAAGTACAAATATAAGACATGGGTTCATTCGTGTGTTTAAGTAAAAGGGGAATTGCAATGCAAAAGGGAATTTTTATTACATTTGAAGGGCCTGAGGGTGCTGGAAAGACGACAGTTATTCAAATGGTTGAAAATATGTTAAAAGAAAAAGGAATAGATGTTGTTCTGACAAGGGAACCAGGTGGTATTTCAATCGCAGAGCAAATTCGTGAAGTTATTTTAAGTCCTAAAAACAAAGAAATGGACGGTAGAACAGAAGCTCTTTTATATGCGGCAGCTAGAAGGCAACACTTAGTTGAAAAAGTTATTCCCATGCTAGAACAGGGTAAAGTTGTTATATGTGATCGATTCATTGATAGTTCTCTTGCATATCAAGGGTACGCGAGAGGTTTAGGCATTGAAGAAGTATTGGGGATTAATCAATTTGCTATTGATCACCTTATGCCAGATTTAACTTTTTATTTAGATATTAGACCTGAAATAGGATTACAGCGAATAGAAAAAGGTCGTAGTCATGAAATTAATCGTTTAGATTTAGAGAAAATCGACTTTCATTATAAAGTAAGAGAAGGATATAAACTTTTATTAAATCAATTTCCAAATCGTATCAAAGAAGTTAATGCTGAGCAAAGCGTTGATGATGTATACAATGATATATGTGATGTGTTAAGAGGATTTTTGTAAGCAAATAATTCTTGATATAATAAAGTAAATAAGTTCATAATGAGGTGCATATTCATGAAATTAGTAATTGCAGTTATACAAGATTCAGATAGTACAAAGTTGTTAAACGCATTAGTTGAAAAAGGTTTCCGCTCAACAAAATTATCTAGTTCTGGCGGTTTTTTAAAATCTGGAAATACAACCATTATGATTGGAACAGAAGACGAAAAAGTTCAAACGGTGTTAGATATTATCAAAGGTGAATGTCAAAATCGTAATCAATTTATTTCTCCAGTTTCTCCAATGGGTGGTAATGCAGATTCATATATTCCTTATCCAGTGGAAGTAGAAGTTGGAGGAGCAACGGTATTTGTGTTGCCAATTGACCAATTTCATCAATTTTAAAAAATTGCCTTACAATTGAAGTAGAAAGTGTGATGAAATGAATAAAAAGTGGGGAGAGCTAGAAGGTGTCCAACCAACTGCTCTTAGAATGTTAAAAAACAGTATTGTGAAAGATAGAGTAGCTCATGCTTACCTGCTTGAAGGAAGTAAAGGAACTGGAAAAAAGGAGATTAGCTTTTTATTTGCAAAACGATTATTTTGCTTAAATCCTCATGAACATGAACCATGCTATGAATGTATTAACTGTAAAAGAATTGATTCTGGTAATCATCCGGATGTACATTTTATTGAGCCAGATGGCTTATCAATTAAAAAAGAACAAGTACAATATTTACAAGCTGAATTCACAAAAACTGGTGTTGAATCCAATAAGAAGTTATATATTATTAATCATGTTGATAAGATGACAGTAAGTGCCTCTAATAGTTTATTAAAGTTTTTAGAAGAGCCAACGGATGGTACATATGCAATCTTGTTAACAGAGACTATTCAGAAGCTGTTGGATACAATTATATCTAGATGTCAGGTTATTTCTCTTCGTTCTTTAACAGAAAAACAATTAGCCGAACAACTAATGAACCATAACCTTTCCAGAGCAGATGCAACGCTCATGCCATACTTAACAAATAGTATTACAGAAGCAATTGAATTAAGTGAAGATGAATGGTTTGGACTTGCAAGAAAGTTAGTGATACAATTATATGAAGTGTTAACAACTAGACCTCAACAAGCGCTTCTCTTTATTCACGAAAAATGGGTACCTCATTTTAAAGAAAAAGAACAAGCTCATATTGGGTTAAATTTACTAATGCTTCTGTATCGCGATGTTTTAACGTTGCAAGTAGAAGAAGAGCCAATGCTTATTTATTTTTATAAAGAAGATCATTTAAAATCTCATGCACTTCAAGCTACTCAACAAAAAATTATTGCAAAGATTGAAGTCATTTTAAGAGCTAAAAATAAATTAAATTCAAATATGAATATACAGTTATTGATGGAACAGCTGGTGTTGGATTTGCAGGAGGGATAAAAGCTTGTATGATGTAGTAGGTGTTCGCTTTAAAAAAGCGGGTAAAATATATTATTTTGATCCTGGTGATTTAACAATACCAGATGGGGAGTTTGTTATTGTTGAAACAATCCGTGGTGTTGAATTTGGTAGGGTTGTTATTAATAAAAAGCAAGTCAGTGAACATGATGTTGTTCTCCCACTAAAAAAAGTCATTCGTATTGCAGAGCCTAAAGACAAGCTCATTGTTGAGGAAAACAAACAAGCTGCTAGCGAAGCATATGGTGTATGTGTTCAAAAGATTCAGGCACATAACCTAGATATGAAGCTAGTAGATGTAGAATATACATTTGACCGTAATAAGGTAATCTTTTATTTCACAGCAGATGGACGTATCGACTTCAGAGAATTAGTAAAGGATTTAGCAGCCATCTTCCGTACACGTATTGAATTACGTCAAATTGGTGTTAGAGATGAAGCGAAACTTCTTGGTGGTATTGGTCCTTGTGGAAGAATGCTTTGTTGCTCAACTTTCTTAGGAGATTTTGAGCCAGTGTCAATTAAAATGGCAAAAGACCAAAACTTATCGTTAAATCCTACAAAAATTTCAGGGTTATGTGGTCGTCTCATGTGCTGTCTTAAATACGAAAATGATGAATACGAAACAGCGAAAGAGCAGCTTCCTGATATTGGATCTACCATTAAAACACCTGAAGGTTCAGGTCGTGTAATAGGTCTAAATATTTTAGAGCGTATTATACAGGTAGAATTATCAAATCGTGAGCAAATCTTAGAGTATACATTAGATGAAATTATTAATGAAGGTGCTGTTTCGTTTCAAGCCACAGATTAACGAGGTGGGTAAAGGTGGATAAAAAAGAGATTTTTGATTCGGTTACAAATATGGAGGAACAAATTGGTCACTTATACAAACAATTAGGAGACTTAAAAGAGTATTTAGCTGAACTAATTGAAGAAAATCATCACTTACAGATTGAAAATGACCATTTGCGCCGCCGCCTTGACCAAACCAATTTGGAAACAAAGCCCAAAAGTCATAATCAAAAGGTAAGTAGTCAAACAAAAGTACAAAAGCAGATAGATATCGGAGAAGGATACGATAATCTAGCTAGACTGTATCAAGAAGGCTTCCATATTTGTAACATTCATTATGGTAGCGTCCGTCAAGATGGAGATTGTTTGTTTTGCTTATCATTTTTAAATAAAAAATAACAAAGCCTCTCCACAAGGAGAGGCTGCTTTTGTATAAGGAGAAATGGAACATGGTTCAATTATATGAAGATGAACGACTTGATTATCTATTAGCGGACGAAAGTATGCGCATTATTCAAAGTCATTCTGTCTTTTCATTTTCATTAGATGCTGTTTTGCTATCAAACTTTGCGTATGTACCTATAAAAAAAGGGAATATCATTGATTTATGTACAGGGAACGGAGTTATACCTTTATTTTTATCAAAGCGAACAAATGCTAAGATTACGGGTGTAGAAATTCAAGAGCGTTTAGCTAGCATGGCCACTAGAAGTGTTGATTACAATAACTTAAATGATCAAATTAACATTGTTCTAGGCGATTTGAAGGACATGCCACAGAAATTAGGGCATGGAAAGTATGATGTAGTAACATGTAACCCTCCTTATTTTCCTACTCCTAAAGTTGATGAGCAAAATAAAAATGAGCATTATGCAATTGCTAGGCATGAAATTCATTGTAATCTAGAAGATGTGATTCGTGTAAGTAGTCAACTAGTAAAGCAAGGGGGAAAGGTCTCAATTGTACATCGACCAGGTCGACTTGTTGATATCATTACGTTAATGAGGGCATACCGTTTAGAGCCAAAACGCTTACAGTTTATCTATCCGAAGAAAAATAAAGAAGCTAACACCATTTTAATTGAAGGAATTAAAGATGGTAATGCAGACTTAAAAATCCTTCCACCACTCGTTGTTTATAAGGAAGACAATGAATATACAAACGAGCTAAAGGAAATTTTGTATGGAACAAACTAAGCATTATTTTTACGTATTAGAATGTAAAGACCAAAGCTATTATGCAGGATACACAAATAATTTGAATAAGCGTTTAGCCGTTCATAATAGTGGCAAAGGTGCTAAATATACTAAAAGTCGTTTACCAGTTGTACTTTTATGGCATGAAGAGTACGAAACTAAAATTGAAGCCATGAAAAAAGAATACTGGTTTAAACAGTTAAGCCGTAGACAGAAAGAACAATATATCCTAAAGGAGCAGAAGAAAAGTAATGAACTCACAAAAAAGTTATGAAGGAATTGAAGACAAAGGAGTATTATATCTAATTCCAACACCTATTGGTAACCTAGAAGATATGACATTTCGCGCAATTCGATTATTAAAAGAAGTAGATTATATTGCTGCAGAAGATACAAGGCATACAAAGAAGCTGTGTAACCATTTTGAGATTGGGACACCAATCGTTAGCTATCATGATCATAATAAAGAAACGAAAACCGAGAGGCTTATTCAAGATTTAGAAAAAGGTCTTAAAATTGGTCTTGTGAGTGATGCTGGTATGCCATGTATCTCTGATCCAGGATATGAATTAGTAAGAGAAGCGACCAACAAAGGTTATACTGTTATTCCTTTACCAGGTGCGAATGCTGCGTTGACAGCTTTGATTGCTTCTGGACTACCTACTTATGAATTCTATTTTTACGGTTTTTTAAATCGAAATAAAAAAAGTAAAAAGGAGGAACTTCAACTTTTATCTATAAAAAAAGAAACGATGGTTTTCTATGAAGCACCTCATCGTTTAAAAGAGACGTTAAAATTGATGTTTGAAGCCTTTGGAAACCGAGAGATTGTACTATGTAGAGAGTTAACAAAGCGTTATGAAGAGTTTTTAAGAGGAACTATTGAAGAAGCAATAATTTGGGCTAACGAAACAGAACTTAGAGGAGAATTTTGTTTCATTGTTTCAGGAACAACTGAAGACATTATAGAAGATAAAGAAGCTTGGTGGACAGAGTTAACAATTATTGAACACGTGAACTATTATATAAATGATCAGCAATTTAGTAATAAGGATGCTATCAAACAAGTAGCAAAAGATCGTAATCAATCAAAAAGAGAGATATATAGTGAATATCATGTGAACTAAAAAAGCTGTCGTTAGACAGCTTTTTTAGTTTGAAGATTGTAGATTATTTTCAAGTTCTTTCATAATTTGTTCTGCACCTTCACGGCTTAAAATTAGCTTACCACCAGCTAATTGAATATTTTCATCTGAAACTTCACCAGTTACTTGGCAAGTCATGTTTGGTTTATATTTCTTTAAAATGATACGCTCTTCATCAACATAAATTTCTAACGCATCTTTTTCAGCGATCCCTAATGTACGACGTAATTCAATTGGAATTACTACACGTCCTAACTCATCAACTTTACGAACAATACCTGTAGATTTCATCTTATTTTCCCCTCTCACCTTTTAGTTTTCTATGTTATTACTTTCGTCATTATTCGACAAATTCAACGTACTTTTATAATACCAACGTTTCCAAAACTAGTCAATCATTTTGTATGTAAAAAAATGTAGATGGAAATAAAAAAATATAAAAACACTTATATAAAAAGGGTTTGTGAAGAATACCAATAATATCTTTAGGTAGTATATTGAAAAAAATAACATAATAAATTTGATATAAAGATGATTGAATTCAAGCTTTTTTAATCAAAAATTCATTTTTCGACAAAATAAGACAAAAACTACTTTCTTTAGAGTTCATCCAAAAAGTAATAAGGTATTTTATCTATAAAAGAGGCAAAAATGGTAGAAGTAAACAGCATTTATTTAAATTTCTAATGTCTTTAGCTAGATGGTTTTCAAAACGTCCTAGAAAATAGTATTATAGAAGATAGAATAAATAGTTGATTTTATTTTTGTTCGAAATACAAAATACTGTATTTGGGAAGTGTTTAAACGGATTTTGGAGGTTATACAGATGGGAAATAATACGTTTTACATTACCACGCCAATTTATTATCCAAGTGGTAAATTACATATAGGACATGCGTATACAACAGTTGCAGGGGATGCAATGGCTCGTTATAAGCGATTAAGAGGATTCGATGTTCGTTATTTAACGGGTACGGATGAGCATGGGCAAAAAATTCAGCGCAAAGCAGAAGAAGAAAATGTGACTCCTCAGCAGTATGTAGATAATATTGTAGCAGGGATTAAAGACTTATGGGGGAAAATGGACATCTCCTATGATGACTTTATTCGCACCACAGAATCTAGACATAAAGAGGTTGTTGATAAAATCTTCAATCGTTTACTGGAGCAAGGTGATATTTATCTAGATGAATACGAAGGCTGGTATTCAGTTCCTGACGAAACTTACTATACGGAACTTCAATTAGTAGATCCAATTATTGAAGATGGAAAAGTAGTGGGAGGAAAAAGTCCAGACAGTGGGCATCCAGTGGAATTAGTAAGAGAAGAATCTTATTTCTTTAAAATGGGTAAATATGCAGATCGTTTATTAGCTTTTTATGAAGAAAATCCAACCTTTATTCAACCGGAATCTCGTAAAAATGAGATGATTAATAATTTCATTAAGCCAGGATTAGAAGACTTGGCTGTTTCACGCACAACCTTTGATTGGGGTATTAAAGTTCCAGGGAATCCCAAGCACGTTATTTATGTATGGGTTGATGCATTATCAAACTATATTACAGCATTAGGATACGGCACTGAAAATGACGAATTATACAAAAAGTACTGGCCTGCTAACGTTCATCTTGTAGGAAAAGAAATTGTTCGTTTCCATACAATTTATTGGCCAATTATTTTAATGGCATTAGATTTACCTCTTCCAAAGAAAGTCTTTGCACACGGATGGTTATTAATGAAAGATGGTAAAATGTCTAAGTCAAAAGGGAACGTCGTTGATCCAGTAACATTAATTGATCGCTACGGCTTAGATGCTTTACGCTATTATTTATTAAGAGAAGTCCCTTTCGGTTCGGACGGAGTGTTCACACCTGAAGCATTTGTAGAGCGTATTAATTTTGATTTAGCAAACGATCTTGGTAATTTAGTTAACCGTACAGTAGCAATGATTAATAAGTACTTTGATGGTGTCATTCCTATGTATGAGGGGAATGTAACAGAGTTTGATGCTCAGCTTGTGCAAGCTCAAAAAGATATGGTGAAAAAATACGAAGAATCCATGGAAAATATGGAGTTTTCAGTGGCATTATCAGCGGTTTGGCAGTATGTAAGTCGTACAAATAAATACATTGATGAAACAAAGCCTTGGACCCTGGCTAAGGATGAAGAGAAGCGTAATGAATTAGCTTCAGTAATGGTACACTTAGCAGAAGCTATCCGTCATACAGCTGTTCTCCTACAACCATTCTTAACGAGAACACCAGAAAAAATCTTTTCACAGATTGGTGTGAAAGAAGATGTGTTAAAGAGTTGGGAAAGTATTGAAACGTTTAACATGCTTCGTGAAGGTACGAAAGTAGAAAAAGGTGAACCAATGTTCCCACGTCTAGATCGTGATGAAGAAATTACATTTATTAAAGAAAAAATGTTAAGTTCATTGCCAGCACAGGAAGAGAAAAAAGAAGAGGTTCAGCCAGAACAAAGTGAAGAAATTAGTTTAGATGACTTCTTAAAGGTTGATTTACGCGTAGCAGAAATTATTCATGCTGAGCCTGTAAAGAAAGCAGATAAGCTATTGAAAATCCAGCTAGACTTAGGCTATGAAAAACGTCAAGTTGTATCAGGCATTGCTAAATTTTATAAGCCAGAGGAACTCATTGGCCGTAAAGTCATCTGTATTGTGAATTTAAAGCCAGTAAAATTACGTGGAGAACTTTCACAAGGAATGATTTTAGCGGGTGAGGATGCTAATGGCTTATCACTTGCAGAGGTTGACCAATCTTTAAGCAACGGAACTAAAGTAAAATAATAAGATAAGGGGGCGTTTCACGTGGAACACGGGAAAGCCCTCTTTTATTTCGTAAATGAAAGGAGCACTAATATGTTATTTGATACACATGTACATTTAAATGCAGACCAATTTAATGATGATTTAGAGGATGTTATTGAAAGAGCAAAAGAGCGTAATGTAGAAAAGATGGTCGTGGTTGGGTTTGATGAACCAACCATTAATCGAGCGATGGAACTTGTTGAAAAGTATGATTTTATGTATGCTAGCGTTGGTTGGCATCCCGTAGATGCTATTGATATGAAAGATGAACATTTAACTTGGATTGAAGAACTAGCAGCACATCCTAAAGTGGTGGCTATTGGAGAGATGGGATTAGATTATCATTGGGACAAGTCACCTAAAGATATACAAAAAGAAGTATTTCGTAGACAAATTCGTTTAGCGAGAAAAGTAAATCTTCCAATCATTATTCATAATCGTGATGCAACAGAAGACGTCATAACCATTTTAAAGGAAGAGTCAGTGGAAGAAGTTGGTGGTATCATGCACTGCTTTACTGGGAGCATTGAAGTTGCTAAACAGTGTATGGATATGAATATGTACATCTCATTTGGTGGACCTGTCACGTTTAAGAATGCGAAGAAGCCAAAAGAGGTAGCAGCTGAAATTCCACTTGATAAATTATTAATAGAAACAGATTGTCCATATTTGACACCTCACCCTTATCGAGGAAAGAGAAATGAACCAGCATATGTCTCATACGTAGCAGAACAGATTGCGGAATTAAAAGGTATTAGCTACGATGAATTAGCAAAGCATACTACTGAAAATGCGCTAAAATTATTCCGAATTAATGACTAAATGTTTAACATATCTATTGGTTTAAAACAATGTTAAAATAAAAAGTATTAAATGGAATAACACTTGCAGAGGGTCTTGCAATCCTCTGCCTTTTTTCAGTTGATTTCATACTGATAGGTTAGAAGCAAAATGAAGAGAGAAAGACTTCATTTTTGAGGAGGTTCATAATGAAGATTAAAGAAATAATTGTGGTTGAAGGTAGGGATGACACTGTTACAATTCGTCGAGCAGTACAAGCTGATACAATTGAGACGAACGGTTCAGCCGTAAACGATGAAACCATTGAAAAGATAAAGCTAGCACAACAAACGAGAGGCGTTATTATCTTTACAGATCCTGATTATCCGGGTCAGCGTATTCGTAATATTGTTTCAGAAAAAGTTCCGGGATGTAAGCATGCATTTTTGTCAAAAGAACAAGCAAAAGGTAAAAATGGAAAAGGTATAGGCGTTGAGCATGCGTCTATTGAAGATATTAGACAAGCTTTACAAGACGTGAAACAAGAATGGCAAGGAATCGATGAACAAATTACACAAGAGGATTTAATTGTTGCTCGCTTAATAGGTGATAGTGAAGCAAAAAGTAGGCGTGAGAGAATAGGTAAATCTTTAAAAATTGGTTATGCAAACGGAAAACAGCTACACAAAAGACTAAAAATGTTTCAAATTTCAAAAGATGAGTTTATCAAAGCTGTTCAGAAAATTAATCAGGAGGAACAAAAATCGTGACAAAAGATATTGCAACCCCAACTCGTACGAAAGAAATTTTAAAGAAATACGGATTTACGTTTAAAAAGAGCTTAGGACAAAACTTTTTAATTGATACTAATATTTTAAATCGTATTGTTGACCATGCTGAGTTGACAGACGAGACAGGAGCTATTGAGATTGGTCCTGGGATTGGGGCTCTAACTGAGCAATTGGCAAAGCGCGCAAAAAAAGTATTGGCTTTTGAAATCGACCAACGCCTGTTACCCATTTTAGCTGACACGCTTTCACCTTATCCGCACGCTAAAGTCATTCACCAAGACGTACTTAAAGCCAACTTGAAAGAGACCTTAGCACAAGAGTTTGAAGGTATTGAAGACTTAATGGTAGTAGCAAACTTACCTTATTATGTTACAACTCCAATTCTAATGAAGTTGCTAGAGGAGCAGATTCCTGTTCGAGGAATTGTTGTTATGCTACAAAAAGAAGTAGCTGACCGTATCGCAGCAAAGCCAGGGACAAAAGATTATGGTTCTCTTTCTATTGCTATTCAATACTATACGGAAGCTGAAACAGTTATGGTCGTCCCCAAAACGGTATTTAACCCTCAACCAAATGTTGATTCAGCTGTTATTCGCTTAATTCGACGTAATGAACCAGCCGTAAAGGTTGAAAGTGAAGCATTCTTCTTCAAAGTTGTCAGAGCAAGTTTTGGTCAAAGACGTAAAACCATCTTAAATAATCTAGTGAATAATTTACCTAATGGAAAAGCAAATAAAGCTGCGATTGAACAAGCTCTTTCAGAAGCTTCAGTTGATCCAAAAAGAAGAGGAGAAACATTATCAATTGAAGAGTTTGGTAAGTTAAGCGATGAGCTAGGAAAATCGTTCGCATAGAATAATCACCTTTTTGCTTCGTGTTCATAGGCTATGAAGAGAGTTGAATATTTAGCTTTTAAGTAGTAAAGACGGAGTGAAGTTTATGAATATCAAAATTGGTGATATTGTAACACGTCCTTCTTATGATCGCGATTTGTTATTTCGCGTAATCGCGGTTAATGAAGGAGAGGAACAATATGCAACATTAATTGGAGAAGATATCCGCCTTATTGCTGATGCTCCTTTATCCGATTTAGAAGTTGTAGATGTTCAAGAGCAACAGCGACGAAAAGAACAAGAAGAGCAACTGTTAGAGAGGTCTCTAAAGCTGTTACGTCAAGATTACGACCTCATTCGAGAAAAAGCCGAATATGGTATGACAAATGGGTATAATCATTCACACCGCCTTTTTCAGATGCCAGGCAAGGTGCTACATGTAGATGGAGACCCTAACTATTTACAGAAATGTTTAGCAGTGTATGAAAAGATAGGCGTTCCTGTATATGGTGTACATTGTACAGAATCGGAAATGCCAAATAAAATAAGCGCCTTATTAGAAGAAGTGAGGCCTGATATTTTAGTATTAACTGGACATGATGCCTATTCAAAGTCAAAAGGTAATAAAAATGATTTATTAGCCTATCGCCACTCTAAATATTATGTAAAAACGGTATACGAGGCAAGACGTAAAATTGCAAATCTAGATCAGCTTGTGATTTTTGCCGGCGCTTGTCAATCTCACTTCGAACAGCTAATACAAGCAGGTGCAAATTTTGCAAGTTCACCATCCAGAGTGAACATTCATGCTCTAGATCCTGTATATGTTGTAGCAAAGTTAAGTTTTACGCCTTTTAATGATCGTATTAACGTGTGGGATGTATTGCGTAATACATTAACAGGTGCAAAGGGGTTAGGTGGAATAGAAACCAGAGGACTTTTACGAACAGGTATGCCTTATGAAGCGGAATAATGAGTATAAGTCTGTTATGCAAAAGAGGATTTTAACCTTTTGTATAGCAGTTTTTTTTATCTATATCTATATCATAGGTGAATTTATGTGCTATACATTTCTTTTATAAGAATTATTTTAAATAAATGTAAAACTTATACATATTGTAAGTTTGTTTGCACAAAATATAAAGGAAATGTAGATTTGTGTAGAAAATTATTTGTTGACATCATTAGACATACATTGTTATAATTTTATGTTTTTGACTTTTTTATCTTTTTGTGTTACACTACGTATAGTGAGGTGGACCAATATGGCGAAAACTTTATCTGATATTAAGCAAGCGCTGGATTTGCACCTAGGTCAACGATTGACTTTAAAAGCAAACGGTGGACGAAGAAAAACGGTAGAGCGTTCAGGAGTCTTAACTGAAACGTATCCTTCTGTTTTTATTGTGGAGCTAGATCAAGAAGAAAACTCTTTAGAGCGAGTTTCTTATAGCTATGCCGACGTGTTAACTGAAACGGTTGAGCTAAAGTTTTTTTAAACCAAAAGTAATATAGTACGTAGCGGTGAGCAGTGGACGTTTTTGGTTTACTGCTTTTTTTATTGGGCTTTTTTTCAAAACATACTCTCTCTTTGGTGATTTATACTATAAGTACGGTTTGAGGTGTTTTAAAGGAGGCTTTACTAAATGAGCAGACGTCGAGGCGTTATGTCAATGAAATGTAAAGAGGAATTGGCTAAAGAACTTGATTTTTATGATGTTGTAAAAAGCCATGGATGGGGTGCTATTCATTCCAAGGATGCAGGTAACATGGTAAAGCGTGCCGTAGAGATAGCGAAAGAACAGCTGGCTAAGTCTTAGGTAGTAAACATGTTCTACTTGCTTTTTTAGAATAAAGGAATGAGGATCCGAAGTGGAAATCACTTCGGCTTTTTAGTGGTTTTTATACTTTTATACACTGTTTATGTAAAGATATATAAACCTTCCCATTTTGTGATAAAATAACTTTACAATTGATTAGATGAAGTAGGTGAAAGATTTATGAAGTTAATGGTTAAGGCACCAGCTAAAATAAACTTGTCCCTTGATGTGTTACATAAGCGTACGGATGGTTATCATGAAGTTAAGATGGTCATGACAACAATTGATTTAGCAGACCGTATTGAGCTTTCGGAGCGTGAAGATGGTCGAATCGTTATTTATTCACATAATCGTTTTGTTCCTGATGATCAGCGGAATTTAGCATATCAAGCTGCACAGCTGCTTAAAAAGCGTTGCAAAGTGGACAAGGGTGTCAATATCTTAATTGATAAGCAAATCCCTGTAGCGGCTGGTTTAGCAGGAGGAAGCAGTGATGCAGCAGCTACCCTTAGAGGGCTGAACCAATTGTGGGACTTAGGTTTGTCTCTAGATATGCTTGCAGAGCTTGGAGCAGAAATTGGGTCTGACGTATCGTTTTGTGTGTATGGTGGCACAGCCCTTGCAACAGGAAGAGGAGAAGTAATTGAACATATTGAAGCACCTCCAAACTGCTGGGTGATTTTAGCAAAGCCAGAAATAGGTGTATCAACAGCAGATGTATATCGCAATTTAAAGGTGCAAAATGTGAGTCATCCTAATGTAGAAGGGATGATTGAAGCAATTGAAGCAGGAGATTATAGGGAAATGTGTAAATATGTAGGTAATGTATTAGAAGAAGTAACGTTAAAGATGCATCCGGAAGTTTTATTAATTAAAGAACAAATGAAGCGATTTGGAGCAGATGCAGTTCTCATGAGCGGTAGCGGACCAACGGTTTTTGGACTTGTACAGCATGATTCTCGTATGCACCGTATTTATAACGGCTTACGAGGTTTCTGTGATAAGGTATACGCTGTCCGGCTTATTGGAGAACGAATAACGCTTGAATAAATCCGTATATTAGTGTTATATTTATAATAAAATATTCGGATTTTAGGGAGGAAGTTATGAAGTTTCGACGTAGTGGACGTTTAATTGATATGACGAATTATTTCATTCAAAACCCTCAGCGCCTTATTCCTCTGACATATTTTGCAGATAAATATAACTCTGCAAAATCATCTATAAGTGAAGATATGGCGATTATAAAGCAAACTTTTGAACAACAAGGTATTGGTACGCTTGTTACTTTACCAGGGGCAGCTGGTGGCGTAAAATTTATGCCAAAGATGTCAAATGAAGAAGCAAGTCAACTTGTTGAAGAGTTATGTGGGATGATTGAAAAACCAGAGCGACTATTACCCGGTGGATATTTATATCTCACAGATATTTTAGGAGACCCTCGTGTTGTAAATAAGATTGGTCGTCTATACGCATCTTTATTTGCTAATCGCAAAATCGATGTAGTTATGACTGTGGCAACAAAAGGAATTCCAGTTGCTTATGCAGTAGCACAATACTTAGATGTACCGGTTGTGGTAGTAAGAAGAGATAGTAAAGTAACTGAAGGTTCAACAGTAAGTATTAATTACGTATCCGGTTCTTCAAAGCGTATTCAAACCATGCTGTTAGCCAAGAGAAGCCTAGCTGTAGGGTCGAACGTTTTAATTATTGATGATTTTATGAAAGCAGGCGGAACAGTTAATGGGATGATTAGCTTGCTTGAAGAGTTTGATGCAACAGTTGCGGGAATTGGAGTTTTAGTTGAATCAGAAGACATTGAAGAGCGTCTAGTAGATGAATACATCTCTCTTGTACAACTGAAAGATGTTAACATAAAAGAGAAACATATCAGCGTACAGGAAGGGAACTATTTAAAATATATTTAAGGTTGGGGGAGGAAGTAATCATGTTACAAGTTCAAACAAAGCAAGCGCCACAGGCTATTGGACCTTATTCTCAGGGAATTGTTGTTAATAATTTATTTTACAGTTCAGGGCAAATTCCTTTACGTCCAGATGGAACGCTAGTTGAAGGGGATATTAAAACACAAACTGAACAAGTATTTCAAAACCTTAAAGCAGTTTTAGAAGAAGCTGGTGCTTCACTGAATACGGTAGTAAAAGCAACTGTATTTATTAAGGATATGGATAATTTTGCTGACCTTAATGAAGTATATGCACAATACTTTGGTGATCATAAACCTGCGCGTTCATGTGTAGAAGTAGCAAGGTTACCAAAAGATGTTTTGGTTGAAATTGAAGTAGTTGCGCTAGTAAAAGGATAAATTAACTAACTAAAACCAAATTATTTCCAATTGTTCACTTTTTTTGCGAAAATTTTCTAAAAACTTTTCTGTAGAAGCAGGAAAAACAAAAATTCCGTGGAATTTATGTAGTAAAGCTTCGCATAGGAAAAGGTGGTGAACAAAATGGAAGTAACTGACGTTAGATTACGCCGCGTAAACACTGAAGGACGTATGAGAGCGATTGCTTCAATCACATTAGATGGTGAATTTGTTGTTCATGATATTCGAGTGATTGATGGTAATAACGGCTTGTTTGTAGCAATGCCAAGTAAACGTACACCTGATGGTGAGTTCCGCGATATTGCACATCCAATTAATTCTAATACTCGCGGAAAAATTCAAGATGCTGTTTTAGCAGAGTATCATCGATTAGGTGAACTAGAAATTGAATTTGAAGAAGCGGGTGCTTCATAACATATGATAGATTAAAAGCCTACTTGACGGTAGGCTTTTTATTTTGTCCGTCTCTTCTATCCATAAACTTTCTTCATTATAAAAATTTAACAAAATTTTAAAATAAAATGAATGACTTTCGAATGATTTCTTGAAATGAGGTCATTTTTGATATAATATTCTTAATGGATAAAAAGGTAAAATTGGAGGCCTGTTATGTCAAAAAGATATGCAGTCATATTGGCAGCTGGTCAGGGTACACGTATGAAGTCATCTTTATATAAAGTGTTACACCCTGTGTGTGGAAAACCAATGGTACAACATGTAATCGACCAAGTGTCAAATGTTTCATTAAGTAAATTAATTACTGTTGTAGGCCATGGTGCCGAAAAAGTGAAATCACATGTTGGAGATAAAAGCTTATTTGCTTTGCAAGAAGAGCAATTAGGAACAGCTCATGCAGTCATGCAAGCAGAATCTTTACTTGCACATGAAAAGGGTACGACAATTGTTGTTTGTGGTGATACGCCACTTATTACAACGGAAACAATCGAAGCGTTGCTCAAGCATCACGAAGAGACAAATGCAAAAGCAACAATTTTAACAGCTCATGCTCAAGATCCAACTGGATATGGGCGAATTATTCGCAATAGCTCTGCCTCAGTTGAAAAGATAGTTGAGCACAAGGATGCAACTGAACAAGAGAGAGCAGTAAAAGAAATTAATACAGGTACGTATTGCTTTGATAATGAAAAGCTATTTGAGACGCTTTCAAAAGTATCAAATAACAATGTTCAAGGTGAGTATTACTTGCCGGATGTGATTGAGATTTTGAAAAATGAAGGGGAAATCATTTCAGCTTATCAAACAAGTGACTTTGCTGAAACATTAGGTGTAAATGATCGCTTTGCGCTTTCACAAGCAGAAGAAACAATGAAGAAACGTATTAATAAGAAACATATGTTAAATGGGGTAACAATCATTGACCCATCTAACACATATATTTCAGCAGATACAGTCATTGGACGCGATACGGTTATTTATCCAGGAACAGTAATTCAAGGTGCTGTATCCATCGGTGAAAACTGTGAAATCGGACCTAACAGCGAAATCAAAGATTGCCAAATCGGACATAATACATCTATTCGCCATTCAGTCGCTCATAATAGTGAAATTGGTCAATCCGTAACGATTGGACCATTCGCGCATATTCGTCCACAATCTATGATTGATGATGAAGTAAGAATAGGAAATTTTGTCGAGATTAAGAAAGCATCATTTGGTAAAGGAAGTAAAGCTTCACATTTAAGTTATATTGGGGATGCAGAAGTAGGTCAGAATGTAAACTTGGGGTGCGGATCAATTACCGTTAATTACGATGGGAAAAACAAATTCTTAACTAAGATTCAAGATGGTGCATTTGTTGGTTGCAATTCAAATTTAATTGCACCAGTAACGATTGGAGAAGGCGCTTATGTAGCCGCTGGATCTACCGTTACAGACGATGTGCCGGGTAAAGCTTTATCAATTGCTCGTGCAAAACAAGTTAATAAAGAGAACTACGCTGAAAAGCTTGATATTAATAAAAAATCCTAACGGAGGTTTTACAACAAAATGCCAAATGTATATGCTGATGAAAATTTGAAATTGTTTACGTTAAATTCTAATAAGGCTTTAGCTGAACAAATTGCTAAGGTGATTGGTGTTGAATTAGGAAAGTGTTCTGTAGATCGCTTTAGCGACGGAGAAGTTCAAATTAATATTGAAGAAAGTATTCGTGGTTGCGATGTATTTATTATTCAATCAACAAGTGCCCCTGTTAACGAACATTTAATGGAGTTACTTATTATGATTGATGCTTTAAAACGTGCATCTGCTAAAACAATTAACATCGTAATTCCCTACTACGGTTACGCTCGCCAAGACCGTAAAGCACGTGCTCGTGAGCCAATCACAGCTAAATTAACAGCAAACCTTATTGAAAAAGCTGGTGCGACTCGTATCATCACATTAGATCTGCATGCTCCACAAATTCAAGGTTTCTTTGACATTCCAATTGATCATTTAGTAGGTGTTCCAATCTTAGGTGAATACTTTAAGAGTAAAAACCTTGATGACGTTGTCATCGTGTCTCCAGACCACGGTGGTGTAACACGCGCACGTCGTTTAGCAGAACGTTTAAAAGCACCAATTGCTATTATTGATAAGCGTCGTCCACGTCCAAACGTTGCAGAAGTAATGAACATTGTTGGTCAAGTAGAAGGCAAAACGGCAATTTTAATTGACGATATGATCGATACAGCTGGTACCATTACATTGGCAGCAAATGCACTTATTGAGTCAGGTGCAAAAGAAGTATATGCATGTTGTACACATCCAGTCCTATCAGGACCTGCAATTGAGCGCATCCAAAATTCTAAAATTAAAGAATTAGCAGTTACAAACTCGATTGCACTAACAGAAGAAAAGAAAATTGACAAAGTAACAGAGCTTTCAGTTGCTCCTTTAATGGCTGAAGCAATCATTCGTGTTCATGAAGAGGAATCAGTGAGCACACTATTCGATTAATTTGTTGAAAAGAAGCTTCTCTCCTTGTGAGAGAAGCTTCTTTTTTATTGTAATCATAGCACTAATACAAATTAATTTGATTTTGAGGTTTAATCATTTTCTAATTAGGGTACATTTTAATATAGAAAACATACTGGAAGGTGAAGAATATGAGTATTTCAATTCAGGCAAAAGAAAGAACGAGCTTTCAAAACTCTGTAAATAGAAAAATTCGTGAAGAGGGTAATTTTCCAGCAGTTGTTTATGGTAATAAAGTAGAACCTACGTCAATTTACTTAAATAGCGCTGAGTTTATTAAAACAATTCGCGAAGCAGGTCGAAATGGCGTATTAACGTTACATGTAGGCAAGAACAAACATTCAGTTATCTTGCATGAAATTCAAACTGATCCATTAAAAAACGAAATTGTACACGCGGATTTCCAAGTTGTTGATATGTCTGTAGAAATTGAGTCTACGGTTACTTTATCGTTAGTTGGGGAAGCTAAAGGTACAAAAGAAGGCGGCGTGTTACAGCAGTCCCTATACGAAGTAACAGTGCAAGGTTTACCGCAGGATATTCCATCATCAATTGATGTAGACGTAACTGAGTTGGGGGTTAACGATGTATTAACCCTACAAGATGTAAAAGTAGATGGTAAAATTGAAATTACACAAAGTCTTGAAGAGCCAGTTGCTTCAGTACTACCTCCACAACAAGAAGAATTACCTGATAGTGGAGAACAACAAGGTGATGAAGAAAATCAAGAAGTAGAAGCAACAGAACAAAAAGACAAAGAATAATACAAAGGCGTAACCAAAAGGTTACGCCTTTTATGATGAATTGATTATAATAAGAAGGGTAGAGTGTTTAAAGAGAAAGGAGCATTTCGTTGAAATTAATTGTTGGATTGGGTAACCCTGGAAAAGAATATGATCAAACGCGTCATAACATCGGTTTTATGACAATTGACGAACTTGCAGATTACTTTGATATTAAGTTGGATCGCACAAAATTTAATGGACTTTATGGCATGGGAATGGTGCGAGGAGAAAAAGTTCTTTTATTAAAGCCATTAACATATATGAACCTCTCGGGAGAAAGCATTCGTCCGCTGATGGAATATTATGACATCGATGTGGAAGATTTGCTTGTTATTTATGATGACTTGGATTTGCCTTGTGGAAAAATACGCTTGCGAACAAAAGGCAGTGCAGGTGGTCATAATGGAATTAAATCAATTATTCAGCACTTAAAAACACAAGAATTCAACCGTGTTCGCATTGGAATTGATCGTCCTAAAAATGGCATGAAAGTTGTAGACTATGTACTTGGAAGGTTTACATCTGAAGAGATGATTGAAATGAATGGAGCCATGGAGAAATCGGTTAAAGCTAGTGAAGAGTGGTTATCTAAACCGTTCTTAGAAGTAATGAATCGATATAATTAACAGGAATAAAGCTCTCTCTAAATGCTAATACTAACAATAAAACATTTAGGAGGGCTTTATTCTGTCTATTCATTATTTCTGTAGACATTGTCATGCAAAAGTCGGTATGATAGAAGGGAAAGAATATAGCACAGAAAAACTAGGCTTTCATCATTTGACAGCTGATGAAAGGCAAGAGCTAGTTCAATACCAAGCGAATGGCGATTTAATTGTTAAAACAATTTGTGAAGATTGCCAGGAGGCTTTAGATCGAAACCCAGACTATCATCAGTATGAAACATTTATACAATAAAAAGCTTTGGTTATATACCAAAGCGTTTTTCTATTTACTTACATAGCAACATGGGAGGAGGGAATTCCTTGAGAGGGATTATACAACGTTTCGTTGAAAATGGTGAAATAAATACAATTGTTAATAGCTTAAAAGAAGGTCTAAAAGAACAATTAATAACGGGAATTTCTGGTTCAGCACGTTCAGTTTTAATGGGGCTACTGAATGAAAATGAAGGTTATCCGTTGTTAGTGGTTACTCATAACTTATTTCAGGCTCAAAAGGTGTATGAAGATTTAGTACATCTTTTACCGAACAAAGATGTGTTTCTCTATCCAGTTAATGATCTTGTAGCAACAGAAGTAGGAATTGCTAGCCCAGAGTTAAAAGCACAAAGGATTGAAGCATTAAACCATTGGAGCCATAAACAATCTGGTATTGTTGTAACCACTGTATCAGGAGTAAGAAAAATTCTTCCACCTAAAGCTAGGTGGGAACAAACTCAGTTAATATTTCAAAATGGTCATGATATTGATGTTGACCACTATTTGCAAAAGTTAATTCAGTTGGGATATGAACGAGTGTCAATGGTTTCAGCTCCAGGAGATTTTAGCGTACGTGGGGGAATTATTGATGTTTACCCACTGACAGAGGAACTTCCTGTTCGAATTGAGCTTTTTGATACAGAAATTGATTCTATTCGTACTTTTACGCTTGAAGATCAACGTTCTCAAAAGCAGTTAGATAAAATTAGTATTGGACCTGCTACAGAGTTTATTTTCTCAAAGGATGAGTTAAAAGATGGAACAGTGGAACTTGAAAAGCGTTTAAGTGATAGCTTAGCCAAAGTAAAAGATAAAGCAATCAAGGAAAAGCTGATTGAAAACATTCAAGGGGAAATTGAACAGCTAAAACAAGGACAAACATTAGACAATATGTTTAAGTATTTGTCTCTGTTCTATAAACAGCCCGCTAGTTTGCTAGATTATCTTCCAGAAGGTGGAGTTGTTTTTTTTGATGAGACAACTCGTATCCAAGAGACGTCTGAACAACTTGATAGTGAAGAAGGCGAATGGGTAACGGAGCTACTGGGACAAGGTCAGGTTGTACGAGATGTACAGCTTTCGCATCCGCTTGCAGGATTAATTCAATCAACGCCACATCAGCTAATTTACACATCGTTATTTCTAAAACATGTTTCATATACAAATCCACAAAATATCGTGACTATTTCATATAAGCAAATGCAGCAGTTCTATGGGCAGATGAATTTATTAAAAGGCGAAATTGAACGATGGAAAAAAGCAAACTACACAATTGTTATGCTTGGAGCAGATCGTGAGAGAGTTACCAAACTAGAGGGTGTATTAGCTGATTATGATATTGAAGCAGCTATTTTAGACGGCGATGGCCAGTTAATGCCAGGGATTGTTCAAGTCATTGAAGGGGATCTTCAGGCTGGGTTTGAACTTCCAATGCAAAAGCTAGCGGTATTAACAGAAGAGGAACTATTTAAAAAGCGTGTAAAAAAGACAAAGAGACGCCAAAAACTATCTAATGCAGAGCGTATTAAGAGCTACTCTGAATTAAATGTTGGCGACTATGTCGTGCACGTGAATCACGGAATTGGTCGCTATTTAGGTATGGAAACTCTTGAGATAAATGGAAATCATAAAGACTATATCCATATTAAATATGAAGGCTCTGATAAATTATATGTTCCTGTTGAACAAATCGACCAAGTGCAAAAATACGTTGGCTCCGAAGGCAAAGAGCCAAAAGTATACAAACTAGGCGGTAATGATTGGAAGAAAGTGAAGCGTAAAGTAGAATCTTCTGTCCAAGATATTGCTGACGATTTAATTAAACTGTATGCAGAGCGTGAAGCCAGCAAAGGATACGCTTTTTCTCCAGATGGAGACCTACAGCGTGAATTTGAACTTTCATTCCCGTACCAAGAAACTGAAGATCAACTGCGCTCTATCCAAGAAATCAAAAAGGATATGGAAAAAGAGCGTCCAATGGATCGCTTACTATGCGGTGACGTTGGGTATGGGAAGACGGAAGTCGCTATTCGTTCTGCTTTTAAAGCGGTCACAGATGGTAAGCAAGTCGCAATACTCGTGCCAACAACGATTTTAGCTCAACAGCACTTTGAAACGATTCGAGAAAGGTTTCAAGACTATCCGATTAATATTGGGCTCTTAAGTCGCTTTAGAACTCGAAAGCAACAGCAAGAAACAATTAAAGGTTTAAAGGACGGTACGGTTGACGTCGTAATTGGAACCCATCGTTTATTATCAAAAGATGTGATATATAAAGACTTAGGACTACTAATTATTGATGAAGAGCAACGTTTTGGTGTAACTCATAAAGAGAAAATTAAGCAAATGAAAGCAAATGTAGACGTGCTAACGCTGACTGCTACGCCAATTCCACGTACACTGCACATGTCAATGCTAGGTGTAAGGGATTTATCAGTCATCGAAACGCCGCCTGAAAATCGTTTTCCGGTTCAAACGTATGTAGTAGAGTACAATCCTGTATTGGTACGTGAAGCAATTGAGCGTGAACTAGCGCGAGATGGCCAGGTATACTTTTTATATAATAGGGTTGAAGATATTGAGAGGAAAGCTGAAGAGATTTCGATGTTAGTACCCGATGCTCGCGTAACGTATGCTCATGGTAAGATGAATGAAACGGAATTAGAAGCTGTTATTTTAAGCTTCTTAGAAGGCGAATATGATGTGTTAGTTAGTACGACAATTATTGAAACAGGTGTTGACATTCCAAATGTTAATACGCTTATTGTTAATTATGCAGATAAAATGGGATTATCGCAGCTGTATCAGCTCAGAGGGCGTGTAGGTCGTTCTAACCGCGTTGCGTATGCATATTTCACATACCACAAAGATAAAGTATTGACAGAAGTCGCTGAGAAAAGGCTACAAGCAATTAAAGAGTTTACCGAGCTTGGTTCAGGGTTTAAGATTGCGATGCGCGACTTATCTATTCGTGGGGCTGGAAACCTTCTAGGTGCACAACAACATGGATTTATTGACTCAGTTGGTTTTGATTTATATTCTCAAATGCTTAAAGACGCCATTGAAGAACGACGCGGCACAGATGAGCAGAAAAAGAAAATACAGGTTGAAATTAATCTAGACCTAGACGCATATATACCGGATCAATACATTACAGACGGGCGTTTAAAAATTGAAATGTACAAGCGTTTCCGTGCTATTGAAACATTTGATGATATTCAAGACTTACAAGATGAGATGATTGATCGTTTTGGTGAATATCCAGTTGAAGTGATGCATTTATTTACGGTAGCTGAAACAAAAGTATATGCCAATACGAACCTAGTGGAATCCATTACTCAATCAAAGCAAGACGTTACGATTTTATTATCTGAAGAAGCTAGCTCTACTGTAGACGGTCAAAAATTATTTATGTTAGGTAATGAGTTTGGCAGAATGGTCAGCCTAGGTATGGAAGGTAAAAAAGTGAAGGTTGTTATTAATACAAAAGAACTTGCACAAAAAGAATGGCTGAAAATTGTTCACCATTTAACGCGTGATTTAGCAAAAGTTAAGAAGGAACAAGTTCCAAATTAAAAAACAAAACCATTTGTCGCTGACAAATGGTTTTGTTTTTTGAGAAAAAGGGAACTTTTTAACAAAAAAGAGATGGTTGGTGAATAGAAGTTGCATAGTAACGAATACTAACCTCAACACCGGTGAATGATTAATGAATTATTTCACTCATTCACCTACTATTTTTAATCATCAGATGAAAGAGAGGCTTTAATCAATGAAAGCAACAGGTATTGTTCGTCGTATTGATGATTTAGGGCGTGTCGTAATTCCAAAAGAAATTCGAAGAACGCTCCGTATTCGTGAAGGCGATCCATTAGAGATTTTTGTTGATCGTGATGGAGAAGTCATTTTGAAAAAGTATTCACCAATCAGCGAGTTAAGTGATTTTGCTAAAGAATATGGTGAGGCTCTTTACGATAGCCTAGGTCATCCCGTATTAATTTGTGATCGCGATACATTTATTGCTATTGCAGGTATTTCAAAAAAAGAGTATTTAAATAAAAACATTAGTTCTCTAGTTGAATCTACAATGGAAAGTAGAAGCTCAACTTTAGTGAAAGAAGGCAAAAGCTTAGAGTTTGTTGATGGGCATGAAGAAGAAATTTCATCTTATACAATTGGTCCAATTATTGCGAATGGAGACCCGATTGGAGCGGTAATTCTCTTCTCAAAAGAGAAATCCCTTGGTGAAGTAGAGCATAAAGCGGCTGAAACTGCTGCAGGTTTCTTATCTCGTCAAATGGAGCAATAAGCGACAGATCTAATCAATGTTATTTTAATTTATCTATGAAAAGACAGCAGAACTGCTGTCTTTTTTCTATGTGGTTTTTTCTGTAAAACACATAAAGAGCACGCAATGAGAACGTGCTATAATATAAAAGTCTTACAATACCAGGTTAACTGCATATGCCTTTAGAGGTTGATATTGCAAGGTCATCATAAAGAATTGGTATAATACGAAAGGTGTCATGATGCAGAAGAAATCAAATGTTTTAATGTTACTAAATGGCGCTGTTATCTTAACCTTAGCTGGTCTTTTTACAAAGATATTAAGCGCTAGTTACCGAATTCCATATCATCATATTGCAGGTGATGTTGGGTTTTATATTTATCAACAAGTATATCCTTTATACGGAATTATCTTACAAATTAGCACGTATGGATTTCCCGTCATTATTTCAAAACTGGTCTCAGAACATGTGGCGAATAATGAAAAAAAACAAGCTATCCAGGTTATTCAAGTCAGTTTTGTGTTTTTGAGCATGTTAAGCCTCATGCTGTTCGGTATTCAGTATGGGTTTGCAGAGAATATTGCGACCTTAATGGGAGATAAAGAGTTAACGCTATTAATTCAAATTATTTCATTTTCATTTTTATTTGTTCCATTTGTCGCGAGCATTCGAGGATACTATCAGGGGTTAAATGAAATGCTCCCAACAGCTGTGTCTCAAGTATCAGAACAAACGCTTCGCGTAGCAACAATTTTACTGTTATCTTTTCTGCTCGTTAAAAATAACTACAGTCCTTATATAGTAGGCGCAGGCGCAATCTTTGGTTCAGTTGTAGGTATTACTTTTTCATTAATGGTACTCATTTTCTTTTTATTTCGAAGTCGTGTAGTTACTACATGGAGTTTCTCGAAACAAACGCTTACAGGGGCAGTTCCTATTTTAAAAAAGGTAGCCATTCAAGGCATAATCATCTGTATTAGTGGGATGGGGTTGCTATTAATTCAACTGATTGATTCCTTTACCTTATATCCTTCGCTCCTGACAAGCGGAATTGACGCTGAAAAAGCTAAGGGAATGAAAGGTATTTATGACCGAGGCGTGCCTTTAATTCAGCTTGGAACGGTTGTTGGAACAGCATTCTCACTTTCACTTGTTCCGGTTATATCTTCAGCTATCGCTCAAAATGATTGGGCATTTGTAAAAAGTAAGGTTAACGTTTCAATCAAGCTTTCGTTGGTTGTTGGTGTCGGTGCATCTTGTGGACTAGCGGGCTTAATGGAACCAATTAACCACATGTTATACGGGAACATTGAAGGTTCGCAAGTGCTTAAAATGTTAAGTATGCTCGTTATTTTTACAACGATATCTGCCACTATAGCCGCTGTACTGCAAGGGATTGGTCGAATGAAAGCACCTGCATACGCCATTTGTATCGGTGTGGTTATCAAAATCCTGCTTAATTTGTGGCTTGTTCCTATTATGTACACAGAAGGGGCCGCGATTTCGTCTGCTATTAGCTTCTTAGTTATTACTGTTATGAACAGCATATTTTTGTATAAAGTACTTGGCCCAAAAAACAAGCTCATTCGTCATGCGGTAAAAATTATAGCAGTCGGTCTCTTAATGGTAATGGTATTAAGAGGGTATTTGTGGACAATGAATGGTATACTAGATGCACATTCAGTCAGTAGAGGATTAAATGTGGGTATTGCACTATCAGGTGTTATGTTTGGTGGCCTTTTTTATTTAGCTTTAATTATCAAAAGCAGCATTTTTACCAAAAACGAATTAAGAGACGTTCCCCTAGGAAAGTGGCTCATAAAATACATCTTATAGTTTAACTAGAACATGAAGGAGGATTCCATGACTAATAAAATAACCATTGTTGGTTTAGGTGCAGGAGATCTTGACCAGCTTCCAGTAGGAATTTATCGTTTATTAAAACAAAATCAGAGCGTGTTTTTAAGAACGAAAGAGCACCCAGCTGTGAGAGCATTAGAAGAAGAAGGTTTTTCTTATCAATCTTTTGATGGTGTCTATGAATCATTTGATTCATTCGATGATGTATACGAAAGTATTACAAAGCAACTGTTAGAACAAGCTAAGAATGGCAATGTTCTTTACGCTGTTCCAGGTCATCCTCTAGTTGCTGAAAGAACAGTTCAGCTGTTACTGCAAAACGAAGAAGGTATTGAAATTGATGTGAAAGGTGGGCAAAGCTTTCTAGATCCTATTTTTACGTCATTGAAAATTGACCCAATTGAAGGCTTTCAGCTTTTAGATGGCACTGCACTACATCGTGATGAGCTAAGGTTGCAACAGCATATTTTAATAGGGCAGGTGTATGACCAGTTTGTAGCTTCTGATGTAAAGCTTACACTAATGGAGCAGCTGCCAGATGAATATGAAGTATACATTGTAACAGCGGCAGGTAGCTCAGATGAGCATATTAAAAAAGTCAAACTGTATGAGCTTGATCATGGAATGGAGCTCAATAATCTAACAACGGTTTATGTTCCACCTGTAAAAGACTCTGCATTGTTATATCACCAATTTGAAGAATTTCGCCGTATTATTGCGATACTGAGAGGGCCAAATGGGTGCCCATGGGATAAAAAGCAAACGCATGAATCGTTAAAGCGTTATTTAATTGAAGAAGCTTATGAGCTACTAGATGCTATCGATCAACAAGATGACGACCATATTGTTGAAGAGCTAGGAGATGTTCTGCTACAAGTAATGCTACATGCTCAAATTGGTGAAGATGAAGGAATGTTTACCATTGAGGACGTCATTTCTACCGTAGCAGAAAAAATGGTTAGGCGTCATCCACACGTGTTTAGCAACGTAAAAGCCGATAATGAGGAAGAGGTTCTTCAAAACTGGGATGAAATTAAAAAGCAAGAAAAAGGGGAAGAACCTTCTTCATTATTAGATGATGTACCGTCTACCATGCCTAGCTTGATGAGAGCATATAAATATCAAAAGGCAGCTGCCAAAGTCGGGTTTGATTGGGAAACGATTGAGCCGATGTGGGATAAAGTAAAAGAAGAGCTTCAGGAATTTGAAGAAGAAGTGCAGGCGGAGAATCTGGAAGAGATGAGCAATGAGTTTGGCGATCTTTTATTTGCGTTAGTAAACGTATCTCGCTACTACAAAATTGATCCGGAAACCGCATTAGCTAAAACGAATGAGAAATTTGGTGCGCGTTTTCGCTATATTGAAGAGCAGGTAAAGAAATCTGGTCAATCATTTGCAAACTTTACATTAGAAGAGCTAGACCAATTTTGGAATGAAGCAAAAAAAATAGGTTTGTAATAAAGAAAGGTGAGGGAACTATGAGATTAGATAAGTTTTTAAAGGTATCTCGTCTAATTAAACGTCGTACGTTAGCAAAAGAGATTTCAGACAAAGGAAGAATTTCCATTAACGGAATTGTTGCAAAGGCAAGCTCAAACGTAAAAGTAGGTGATGAGTTAGCTATTCAATTTGGGACAAAGATTGTGACAGTAAAGATAGAAGCTCTTCAAGAAAATGCTAAGAAAGAAGAAGCTGCTAACTTATACTCTTTAGTAAGAGAAGAAAAAGTATCAAACTCATAAAACAGTTAGGACATCTGTGAGCTTGTTCTAAACTTCATTCTCACTTCATATGTTTAAACCAAACGTAATGAAGAGCTTAATAATGAGGTGGGGATGAAGATGAGTCAATTTTACGAAATGGGCAGTGCAAATAAAGATCAAACTCCAAATCATGATTTAGTAATGAAGGGGAGACGCCTCTTAGATATTACCGGAGTCAAGCAAGTAGAGAGTTTTGACAATGAGGAATTTTTGCTTGAAACTGTGATGGGGTTTTTATCTGTACGTGGTCAAAACCTTCAAATGAAAAATTTAGATGTTGAAAAAGGAATTGTATCGATAAAAGGAAAAATCTTTGATATAGTTTACTTAGATGAGAACCAGTCGGAGAAAGCTAAAGGATTCTTTAGTAAGTTGTTTCGATGAGCCTTAATATACAATTCTATACTATGCTTGCGATGATTTCGATGGGTGGATGTGTTGGAGCATCATTGGATACATATCGCTACTTTGTAAATCGGGCTCAAACAGTAAGGTGGTTCGTCTTTATTAGCGACTTACTGTTTTGGGTAGTTCAAGCACTACTCATCTTTTATGTGTTGTTTTTAGTTAATGAAGGTGAGCTAAGATTTTATGCATTTCTTGCTTTATTATGCGGATTTGCAGCTTATCAGAGCTTAATTCAATCCATTTATTTAAAAGTTTTAAAATTTATTGTTTCAAGTGTGTTAGCCGTTTATCGAGCTTTACTAACGATTCTTACTATTATATTGGTCAAGCCTGCTCGAATGCTGTTAAGGTGTATAAATGCCTTGGGCTTATTATGTTATCGCTTTGGATACGGCCTTGTTTCATTTATACTAAAGGTAATTTTTGTACCAATAAGATGGGTATTCTTAATTTTTTGGAGAATCATGCCTAAATCTGTAAGACGATTTCTACAGAGGTGTTTTACGTATTTAGAAGGAATTTTTCAACGTGTAAAGAATACCATAATGAGAGCTGTATCATGGTTAAACACTTTTAAAAATAAGGAGGACGACTAGGTTAATGAGTGCTGAACGCAAGAAAAATGTAACAAAGTTAAATACAGAATATAGTCAACAGCAACAAAATCTTAAAAAACAAACAGATCGAAAGCGCATTGGCTTAATTAGACGTCTAACTTTCTTTGGTGTTTTGGCTCTACTTATTGGTATAGGTATTGTTACAACGTTGATTACTCAAGCATCAGCTATCGAAAATAAAAAAGCTGAAAAAGAAAAGTTAGAACAACAGTTAACAAAGCTTGAAAGCAAGGAAAAGCAACTTGAATCTGAAATTGTTAAATTAAATGATGATGAGTATATTAAAAAAATTGCGAGAAGAGATTACTTCTTATCAGAAGACGGTGAGATTATCTTTAACATCAAAAAAGACTAAATCCACGGTGCGTTGACAGCATATTTTCGCTTTTTGTATAATAGAGTAAATTGATTTCTTTTATCATTTTAAGGAGGAGCATTTTTTTTATGTCAATTGAAGTAGGCAGCAAGTTACAGGGAAAGGTAACAGGTATTACAAACTTTGGAGCTTTTGTGGAGCTTCCAGGGGGAACAACAGGCTTAGTTCATATTAGTGAAGTGGCTGATAACTATGTAAAAGACATTAACGACCATTTAAAAGTCGGCGATGAAGTTGAAGTAAAAGTTATTAACGTAGAGAAAGATGGCAAGATTGGTCTTTCAATTAAGAAAGCTGTAGAGCGTGCAGAACGCCCAGAACGTCCAGAGCGACCAGCGCGTGCACCACGTTCTGACAGACCTCGTGACTCACATCGCCCACAGCGTAATAATAATCGCGGTGGTGGTAATGACTTCCGTTCAAAAGAAACGTTTGAGCAAAAAATGAATCGTTTCTTAAAAGATAGTGAAGAACGTTTATCTTCCCTAAAACGCCATACAGAATCAAAACGTGGCGGACGCGGCGCGAAACGCGGCTAACTTGCTGCTTATCACGATATAGATAGCGAGTTCTAAAAAGCACCTTCAGTGAAGGTGCTTTTTTTGCATATAAAAAAACATGTACAATGATGTACATGTTTTTGGATGACCCGTACGGGATTCGAACCCGTGTTACCGCCGTGAAAGGGCGGTGTCTTAACCACTTGACCAACGGGCCTTTATAATAAGTAGCGGCGGAGGGGATCGAACCCCCGACCTCACGGGTATGAACCGTACGCTCTAGCCAGCTGAGCTACACCGCCATAAATTCTTTATAAAAGACATGTATAATAATATAAAAATCCTCATTGGTTGTCAATAACATTTTTTAAAATAATAGCAAACCAAAAAATATAAATAATAAACCTCATAAATTTAAATAAATTAGTGCAAGAAAATACTAGTTTAGAGCATAACTTCTAAAATTTTTTAAGTTACAATGTAATATTATACATATTTTTGTATAGTTTTCGGTCTCTAACTAGAAAGTCGTCGAACGATTCTTGTACGAGAGAGAGTCGATTTGACAAAATATTAATCCCTTTCTCGCTATAATAGCTTATAAGTATAATTAGCGGGTGGTGGAAAAATGCAAAAAACTGAGCGGAATTTTGCCGGTCCAGCAACTGAAGCTGTTTTTAATCGTACTAGGTTAGAAATGTCACGCATTTTTACGAAAACGAGTCTGAAAACAGAAAAGGTATTGTTCCAATGGGGATTAATTTTATTAGCAGTAGGATTTTTATTAGGACGAGCTTTAATTTTAATGGAAATTATGCCGTTTGCATTACCATTTTTTGCGGCTGTACTTGCTATTAAGAAAGATAAGGCAGCTCTTGCAGGCCTGGCCATCTTGGCTGGAGCATTTAGTCTATCCTTACAAAACGGTGGGGTTGTCTTCTGTTCCCTATTCGTATTTTTACTTCTTCATCGCTTTAGTGGTTTTATAACCATAGATCCTCTTAAAAAGTTACCGTTTACTGTGTTTATTTCTATGTTTCTAACGAAATTAGGAATTTTCTACTTGTTTTCACAAGGAGTCACAATGTATGACTTTTCATTTATAGCTGTAGAAGCGGGCTTGAGCTTTATCCTAACAATGATTTTTCTACAGAGTGTACCTCTTATTTCATATCGAAAGCGAAAGCAATCTCTTAAAACAGAAGAAGTTATTTCTCTTATTATTCTTTTAGCATCGGTCATGACAGGAACCATTGGTTGGGTCATGTACGGTTTATCGGCAGAACACGTACTATCACGTTATTTAGTATTAATCTTTGCTTTTGTATCAGGTCCGACAATTGGAGCTACTGTTGGTGTAGTCACGGGATTAATCTTAAGCTTTGCTAACGTAACGAGTTTATATGAAATGAGCTTACTAGCTTTTTCAGGTTTGTTAGGAGGATTACTAAAAGACGGCAAAAAAATGGGTGCATCTCTAGGATTGATTGTGGGATCTCTTTTAATTGGGCTCTATTCACAAGCTGAACAGGCACTTTCAACCAATTTATATGAGTCGCTTATCGCTGTCACTTTATTTCTATTAACACCAACATTTCTTTTGAAAAACTTAAGTAAGCTCGTTCCAGGTACATCTGAAAATATGATGGAGCAACAGCAGTATATTCGAAAAGTAAGAGATGTGACGGCAAATCGAGTAGAACAATTCTCCAACGTATTTCAGGCTTTATCTGATAGTTTTACTCAAAATGGATTTTATGAAGAAAAGCGAAATGAAGAAAAAGAAATAGATTATTTTCTAAGTAGTGTAACGGAGAGAACGTGTCAATTCTGTTTCAAGAAAGAGCAGTGTTGGGCTCAACAGTTTGATACAACCTATGAATATATGAAAGAAATTATGCTAGAAATTGATAATAATTCGTTAGAACAAAATCCCAAGCTAGTCAGAGAGATGGACAAGCATTGTGTGAAGTCCAAAAAAGTAATCGATGTTATTGAGCATGAGCTGACTTATTTTAAAGCCAATCAGCAGTTGAAATCTCAGATTCATGAAAGTCGTCGGATTGTAGCTGAGCAGTTGCATGGAGTTTCGCAAGTCATGAATAATTTCGCTCAAGAAATAAAAAGAGAAAGAGAAAACTTAAATGTTCAAGAAGAACAGATTGTCGAAGCATTGAGAAGCTTTGGCATGGAAATTAACCAAATTGAAATTTATAGTTTAGAACCTGGTAATGTAGATGTAGAAATGTGGGTTCCTTACTGTCACGGCAGAGGTGAGTGTGAAAAAATTATTGCCCCAATGCTTACGGATATACTTGGTGAAAGTATCGTGGTAAAAAATGAAGAGTGTGCAAAATATCCACAAGGTTATTGTCACGTTTCCTTTGGTTCCACCAAAGCGTATGTAGTAGATACAGGGGTTGCTCACGCTGCAAAAGGAGGAGGATTTGTGTCAGGGGATAGCTATTCAATGATTGAATTAAATGCTGGCAAATATGCATTAGCGATCAGTGATGGTATGGGGAACGGTGAAAGAGCTCACTATGAGAGTAGTGAAACACTACAATTACTGAAACAAATCCTACAAACCGGGATTGAAGAGACAATTGCAATAAAATCTATTAATTCTATTCTGTCGTTGCGAACGAGTGATGAAATCTTTTCGACGCTTGACTTGGCAATGATTGATTTACAAGATGCAAACGTAAACTTCTTGAAAATTGGCTCGACACCCAGCTTTATTAAGCGTGGTGATAAAGTAATCAAGGTACAAGCAAGTAATTTACCAATGGGGATTATTGAAGAGTTTGAAGTAGACGTTGTGAGTGAACAAATGAAAGCACAGGACTTGCTCATTATGATGAGTGATGGGGTGTTTGAAGGCCCAAGACATGTTGAGAATTATGAGATGTGGATGAAGCGTAAAATTGGAGAGCTACAAACCGATGATCCACAAGAAATTGCAGATTTAATTATGGAAGAAGTCATTCGAACAAGGTCCGGTTTAATTGAAGATGATATGACCGTGGTGGTTGCTAAACTGAAGCATAATACGCCAAAATGGTCTTCCATTCCAACATATGCGTATCGTAAAAAAGCACAGTAGATTATAGAGTATAAATTATCCCTTCCTCGTCTATCATGTTAATACTGATAATGAGGAGGGGATTTTATTTATGAAAAAAGGAACGTTAAAGCAAATGTTAGTCATTACAGATGGAGGTTCTAATACAGGAGAAGATCCAATTGCAATGGCAGCACTAGCAAAGGAACAAGGCATCAGTGTGAATGTTATAGGCGTTATGGAAGAAGACGTGATTGATGAACAAAGTCAAAACGAAATTGAAGGTATTGCTATGTCAGGTGGAGGAGTTAGCCAAATCGTTTATGTAAAGCAACTTTCTCAAACCGTTCAAATGGTTACAAGACAAGCGATGACTCAAACGTTACAAGGCGTAGTAAATAAAGAACTTCAACAAATATTAGGTGCATCAGCTTCAAAAATGGAAGATTTACCTCCGGAAAAACGTGGAGAAATTATGGAAGTTGTTGACGAGTTAGGTGAAACAGTTGATTTAGAGATTCTCATTTTAGTTGATATGAGTGGAAGCATGAAGTCGAAGCTTCCAACTGTTAAGGAAGCATTATTAGATTTATCCCTCAGCCTCAACGCTAGAATTGGGTACAACCAATTTTCAGTATTTTTATTTCCAGGGAAAAAGAAAGATGTTGAAAAGCTTATGGACTGGAATCCAAAGCTAGAATCGTTATCTACTATATTTCCGAAGTTAACAGCTGGTGGTATTACACCTACTGGTCCAGCAATTAAAGCGGCAACAAACCACTTTGTTCAGAAGAAACGTTCCTTAAGGGGGATGTTAAGAAGTGATGAACACTACAATGAAGAATCTGGTATGTAATTTATCAGCCGGTACAACATTAACAGGGAAGTGGCATCATAATCAGTACACCATTATGAAACAACTAGGCACAGGTGCAACTGGAGTTGTGTATTTGGTTCAATCACCAAATGGAGAAACTGCAGCGCTAAAGTTAAGCTTTGACAACAACTCAGTAACGGCTGAAGTAAATGTATTACGTAACTTCTCAAAGGTCCATGGCAAGTCTCTTGGGCCTTTCTTATTCGATGTAGATGACTGGGTTTATCGTAATCAAGCACTCTCTTTTTATGTAATGGAATATGTAAAAGGAACATCGTTAAAAGCTTTCGTTGCGAAAAGAGGAAAGGAATGGGTAAATGTACTGGTCATGCAGCTATTGGGGGATTTACATGAATTACACAAAGCGGGTTGGGTTTTTGGAGACTTGAAGCCAGAGAACTTGGTTGTTACCAATCACCCTGTCAAGATTCGTTTAATCGATGTAGGTGGAACAACAATGCAAGGGAGAGCTATCAAAGAGTTTACAGACTACTATGACCGAGCATATTGGGGGTTTGGCTCTCGAAAAGCAGAACCAGCATATGATTTGTTTGCTGTAGCTATGATTATAATCGAGCTATTAATCGGCGAGCGTTTAAACAAAGCTGATAAACCTAATGAACAGCTAAAAAGATTATTAAAAACGCATAATGCTCTGTCAGCACATCGTTCGATTTTGTATAAATCGATTCATGGCAACTATCTTACAGCTCATGAGATGAAGCAAGATTTGATTGAAGGGATCAAGAGTGGTGAATCTGTTAAATCTTCAGGAAATCAAAAGGTTCGTCAGCATAGTCCAAAGCGTGTTAAAGTAAAGAAGAAGCGTACACATTTCCTAGAAACCGTTTTATTAGGAGCATCCGTCATGTTTATGTACTTGTTATATCTTTTCATTCAAGTATTATAAATGTGAAACTTTTTAATGGAATATCCGTAAAATGAGAAAGGGATAGTGGTAACTAGTCTTAATCACGTAAGGATGAACAGAATAATGGAAAGGGAAACAACAGAATTTATTGATAAACATAACCTTTTACCAATTAATGCAACAGTCTTAGTGGGTGTTTCTGGAGGTCCAGATTCCTTAGCGTTGCTTCATTTTCTACATAGGGAGCAAGTGCACAGAAGTTTAAATTTAGTGGCGTTACACGTTGATCATATGTTTCGAGGAGCAGAGTCTAAAAATGACTTAGAATATGTGCAAGCTTATTGTAGAGATGCAGGTATTGCATTTGAAGGCGTTAATATCGATGTAACAACTTATCAGAAAAAGCACAAAGTATCTGCTCAGGTAGCAGCTAGAGAATGTCGGTATGCGTTCTTTGAAGAGATGATGAATAAGTACCGTGCAGAAGTACTAGCTTTAGCTCATCATGGAGATGATCAAGTAGAAACAATACTCATGAGGTTGGCACGTGGTAGTACGATGAGAGGGTATGGAGGGATGGAGGCAAAGCGTCCTTATGCCACAGGGTCTCTCGTTCGCCCTTTTTTATCCGTTACAAAAGAACAAATTTTGTTATATTGCAGGAGATTTAACTTAAATCCTAGAATAGACCCTACTAACGAGAAGGATACGTATACTCGTAATCGCATTAGACAATATATATTACCTTTTTTAAAGGATGAGTATCACGATATACATGAAAAATTTCAAGCTTTTAGTGAAAACTTATATGAAGATCAAGCCTATTTAGAGGAATTAACAACTCGAGAGATGAATAAGGTAATTAAACAGCAAAGACAAGGATATCTTTTAATGAGTCGAGGGTCTTTCCTTAATATAAGCAAACCTTTACAAAGGCGTGGGATTCAACTAATATTAAACTATCTCTATAAAAAAATCCCTTCAGATCTTTCCTCAGTTCATATTAATAATTTATTGAGGTTTTTAGAAGCTGATAAACCTTCTGGTGTGCTTCACTTTCCAAACAAGCTGACCATTTCTCGTTCGTATGACGATTGTGTGTTCACTTTTGAGTTAACGCAGTCTATTCCAGCATATGAATATGATATCCCTATTCCAGGGGTCATTCAGCTGCCGAATGGTCATTCCCTTACTGCTAGAATACATAATGGAAAATATGATAAGAAAGAAACTGACATCTTTTTAGTAGATGAAAGTAAGGTTAGGTTTCCAATTCGAGTTCGGACGCGAAGGCCAGGAGATAAAATTCAATTAAAAGGCATGAAGGGGCATAAAAAGGTAAAGGATATCTTTATTGATGAAAAAGTGCCTTTAGAGAAAAGAGATGCGTGGCCGGTTGTAGAAGATAGTAATGGTACAATTTTATGGCTGCCAAAATTAAAAAAATCTGCTTATGAATTACACACTCATAAGTTAAGATATGTTATTTTATACTATAAGTAGGGAAAACTTCTAGGAGGCAAGCAAGGAATGAAGCATGATATTAAAGAAATTCTAATTTCAGAGGAACAAATACAGGCAAAGGTAAAGGATTTAGGACAACTACTCACTGAAGAGTATGAAGGTCGTTTTCCTTTAGTAATTGGTGTATTAAAAGGTGCAATGCCTTTTATGTCTGACCTAATTAAACGCATCGATACATATTTAGAAATGGATTTTATGGATGTATCAAGCTATGGTAAAGAAATGGTTTCTTCTGGTGAAGTGAAAATCTTAAAGGATTTAGATACTTCTGTAGAAGGTCGAGACATCTTAATTTTAGAAGATATTATTGATAGCGGATTAACTCTAAGCTATCTAGTAGAGTTATTTAAGTATCGCAAAGCAAAATCAATTAGAATCGTAACACTATTAGACAAACCAACGGGTCGTAAAGCGGATATTAAAGCAGATTACGTTGGATTTGAGGTTCCAGATGCTTTCGTAGTAGGGTATGGGTTAGATTATCAGGAAAAATATCGTAACCTACCTTACATTGGCGTTTTAAAACCAGAAGTGTATAGTAATTAATCAGCATATTTGCAAATGCAATTTGTTGGATAGGATATAGGTTCTATGGTACTATTGAATACAGTATTTGTTTATCGTGGGAGGAGGTAAGAAATGAATCGGATCTTCCGTAATACCATCTTTTATTTACTTATATTTTTAGTCATTATTGGCGTGGTCAGTTTCTTCAGTGGTTCCAACCAGAAGACTGAAGCAATGCGATATGACACATTTGTAGGACACTTGGAAAGTGGAGATATTGAATCATTAACATTGAAGCCTGAACGTGGGGTTTATGTCGTACAAGGGAAATTAGAATCTTATAATGAAGATCAGAAATTCCAAACTTACATTGTAGATGGTGATCAAGCGTTAGAGCGTATTAATGCCGCTGCAAATAGTAAGGACATTCAGGTGAAGGTTGACCCAGCAGATGAAACAAGTGGTTGGGTAACATTCTTTACATCAATTATACCTTTTGTCATTATCTTCATCCTCTTCTTCTTCTTACTAAACCAAGCTCAAGGTGGCGGTAGCCGTGTAATGAACTTTGGTAAAAGTAAAGCGAAACTTTACAGTGAAGAAAAGAAGAAAGTTAAGTTCAAAGATGTTGCAGGTGCAGACGAAGAGAAACAAGAACTTGTTGAGGTTGTAGAGTTCTTGAAAGACCCTCGTAAATTTGCCGACTTAGGCGCTCGAATTCCAAAAGGTGTACTTCTTGTAGGTCCTCCAGGAACGGGTAAAACATTATTAGCGAGAGCTGTAGCTGGTGAAGCAGGCGTGCCTTTCTTCTCAATCAGTGGTTCAGACTTTGTTGAAATGTTTGTTGGTGTCGGTGCATCACGTGTGCGTGACTTGTTTGAAAATGCAAAGAAAAACGCGCCTTGTATTATCTTTATCGATGAAATTGATGCTGTAGGTCGTCAACGTGGTGCTGGTCTAGGTGGAGGTCACGATGAGCGTGAACAAACTCTAAACCAATTGCTTGTTGAAATGGATGGCTTTGGTGCTAATGAAGGAATCATTATCATTGCAGCAACAAACCGCCCTGATATTTTAGATCCAGCTTTATTACGTCCAGGACGTTTTGACCGTCAGATTACTGTAGATCGTCCAGATGTAAATGGTCGTGAAGCAGTGTTGAAAGTACATGCTCGCAACAAACCTTTAGATGAAAATGTAAATCTAAATGCCATTGCGATGCGTACACCAGGCTTCTCAGGAGCCGACTTAGAAAACTTATTAAACGAAGCTGCCTTAGTAGCTGCGCGACAAGATAAGAAAAAGATTGATATGAGCGATATTGATGAAGCAACGGACCGTGTAATTGCGGGACCAGCTAAAAAGAGTCGGGTTATTTCTAAAAAAGAACGCAATATTGTCGCGTACCATGAAGCTGGTCACACAATTATTGGTGTTGTATTAGATGAAGCGGACATGGTACATAAAGTAACGATTGTTCCACGTGGGCAAGCAGGTGGTTATGCTGTAATGCTTCCGAAAGAAGATCGCTATTTCATGACAAAACCAGAGCTTTTAGATAAGATTGTTGGTTTATTAGGTGGACGTGTTGCTGAGGAATTAATCTTTGGCGAAGTAAGTACGGGTGCACATAATGACTTCCAACGTGCAACAAGTATCGCAAGGCGTATGGTTACTGAATACGGTATGAGCGATAAGTTAGGTCCAATGCAGTTTGGTCAATCGCAAGGTGGCCAAGTGTTCTTAGGACGTGACATCCAAAATGAACAAAACTACAGTGACGCAATTGCTCATCAAATTGACTTAGAAATTCAACGCTTTATTAAAGATAGCTACGAGCGTGCAAGACAAATTCTAACTGAAAATCGTGATAAGTTAGAACTTATTGCTCAAACGTTATTAAAAGTTGAAACGTTAGATGCTGAGCAAATCAAGCATTTAGTTGATCATGGGACGCTTCCAGATCGTTCTCCAAAAAGCAGCGATGAAGATGTAAAAGTAAACATTCAATCGAAGCCAGATCAAGAGGAAGAGCCTAAAGAATAAAAAGTAAGATGCTCCTAGGAGCATCTTACTTTTTTTGTTTTTTATACGAACATTAGTAAGAAAAAGGAAAAGCTTCTTTTACTGTACACCCCTTTTTCTTAGTTATGGTATGATGGTTTCAGTGTAAATATTGATTAAAGGCGAAGTGGTGATTAACATGATTTTTGTATTAGACGTTGGAAATACGAATACTGTATTAGGAGTATATGATGGTGATGAACTAAAATATCATTGGCGCATTGAAACGAGTCGTAATAAAACAGAAGATGAATACGGAATGACAATTAAGGCACTCCTTGAGCACGTTGGTTTATCTTTTAAAGATATTCATGGTATTATTATCTCCTCTGTAGTGCCACCAATTATGTTTGCATTGGAACGTATGTGCCAAAAATATTTTCATTTAAAGCCGCTTATAGTAGGTCCTGGTATTAAAACAGGTTTAAATATTAAATATGAAAATCCAAGAGAAGTTGGGGCAGACCGAATCGTAAATGCAGTAGCAGGTATTAAGCTTTATGGCAGCCCATTAATTATTGTGGATTTTGGAACAGCAACAACTTACTGTTACATTGATGAAGACAAACAGTATATGGGAGGAGCTATCGCACCTGGTATTAATATTTCCACTGAAGCGCTATATTCTAGGGCATCTAAACTTCCGAGGATTGAAATTGCTAGGCCGAATAGCATTGTAGGTAAAAATACAGTTTCTGCGATGCAAGCGGGAATTTTATATGGATATGTTGGACAAGTTGAAGGTATTGTTACACGAATGAAAGAGCAATCAAACGTAAATCCTAAAGTAATTGCAACAGGTGGTTTAGCAACATTAATCGCAAAAGAGTCAGACATTATTGACATTGTAGATCCGTTTTTAACACTAAAAGGTCTACAGATTATTTATACGAAAAATATGGAATAAGAGGAGTTAGTATTATTATGAGTGACTACTTAGTCAAGGCTTTAGCATATAATAATCAAGTTCGTGCCTACGCTGTGAAAACAACGGAGGCAGTAGGTGAAGCGCAGCGTCGCCATTATACATGGCCAACAGCTTCAGCTGCATTAGGACGTACGATGAGTGCCGGTGTAATGATGGGTGCGATGTTAAAGGGAGAGCAGAAGTTAACAATAAAAGTCGAAGGTGGCGGACCGATTGGCGCAATCCTTGTGGATAGCAATGCCAAAGGGGAAGTTCGTGGTTATGTTACAAATCCACAAACACATTTTGAATTAAACAAACACGGTAAATTAGATGTCGCTCGTGCAGTAGGTACGGGAGGCACGCTTAGTGTCGTAAAAGACGTTGGAATGAGAGATCAATTTAATGGTCAGGTACCGATTGTATCAGGTGAATTAGGAGAAGATTTCACGTATTATTTTGTAACATCTGAACAAGTTCCTTCATCAGTTGGCGTTGGTGTGTTAGTAAACCCTGATAACACCATCTTGGCTGCAGGAGGCTTCATTATTCAGCTGTTACCAGGAACAGATGAAGCGACAATCTCAGCAATTGAACAGCGCTTGCAAACCATTGAACCTATCTCTAAGCTTATTCAACGTGGATTAACACCAGAAGAAATTCTTGAAGAAGTTCTAGGAAAAGATAACCTTAAAATTCTTGAAACCATGCCTGTTCAATTTAAATGTCAATGTTCTAAAGAGCGCATTGGTAATGCAATTATTAGCTTAGGAAAAGATGAAATTCAATCAATGATTGATGAAGATGGCAAAGCTGAAGCGCAATGTCACTTCTGTAATGAAATGTATCACTTTCCTGCAGAAGAGCTAAAAGAAATGAAAGAAGAAGCTATATAAATAAGTCTCTGAAAAGACATCGCATGCAGCCGGTGTCTTTTTCTTTTGAAGTTTGGTCTGAAAATGGTACAGTAAGGATATAATGGTCTAGAAAAATAGAAAAAAAAGTCATTGTCACAAAACAAAATGATTGACAATTTAGAAAATAACTGATAAATTGTATACAAATTCAATAAAATTACTCGGGATTAGGAGTGGAGATATGGCACGCGTAGCAAATTCAATTACGGAATTAATTGGTCAAACACCAATTGTTAAATTAAATCGTTTAGTTGAAGAAGATATGGCAGATGTATACTTAAAGTTGGAGTTTATGAACCCAGGAAGCAGCGTGAAAGATCGCATTGCATTGGCAATGATTGAAGATGCGGAAGCCAAAGGCGTTTTAAAGCCTGGCGACACAATCATTGAACCTACAAGTGGTAATACAGGTATCGGTCTAGCTATGGTTGCAGCAGCAAAGGGATATCGCGCAATCTTAACAATGCCTGAAACAATGAGTATTGAACGTCGTAACCTACTTCGTGCATACGGCGCAGAGTTAGTCTTAACACCAGGACCTGAAGGAATGAAAGGAGCTGTTAATAAAGCTTCTGAATTAGCAAAAGAACATGGTTACTTCATTCCTCAACAGTTCCAAAATGAGGCAAACCCTGAAGTGCATCGTAAAACAACAGGTAAAGAAATTGTTGAACAATTCGGTGACCAACTGGATGCTTTTGTAGCTGGGATTGGAACAGGTGGAACAATTACGGGTGCTGGAGAAGTATTGAAAGAAGCTTACCCAGAGATTAAGCTTTATGCTGTAGAACCAGCAGACTCACCAATTTTAAGTGGTGGTCAGCCAGGACCTCATAAAATTCAAGGAATTGGTGCTAACTTCATACCAGGTGTGTTAAATACAGACCTATATGACCATGTTATTCCTGTGAAAAATGAAGAAGCATTTGACTATGCTCGAAAAGTAGCTAAAACTGAAGGTGTATTAGTCGGAATTTCTTCAGGTGCAGCAATTTTTGCAGCATTAAAGGTAGCAAAAGAATTAGGAAAAGGTAAAAAAGTGTTAGCCATTATTCCAAGTAACGGTGAGCGCTATTTAAGTACACCATTATTCCAATTCGAAGAGCAAACACAAGGTCAGTCTTGATAAGCTACGATAAATAGTTTTTATTTAGCTACCCCCTTAAGTCATAGTAACTTTGTGGCTTAAAGGGGTAGTTTTTTTCATCTAGTGAATAACTTTCTAAAATCATGTAAAATAAGGATAGGTGATTCATTTTAGGAGAGTGAGCAAATGCAGCAACGAATGACATGGGGTGAATCGATTTCGATTCCTAAGGATAAATGGTTTAGTAAGTATCAAGAATTATCTGTAGATGAGCCGCATCATATATTGTTGGAAAGTGGGCGAGGCGGTAACTTTCATATTATGGGCCTTAATCCTATCGCTATTTTACGAGGAGAGTCTAACGAGCTTCATATTATAGAGCAAGGAAGAAGAAGTGTTGAAAAAGGTAATCCAATGCATTTAATGCGTAAATGGATGAAGAAGTACCAAACACCTCAGCGTAAAGAGCTACCTCCGTTTCAAGGCGGGGCCATTGGTTATATTAGCTATGATTACGTAAGGTATGTAGAACATGTACCAACAATAGCAGATGATCCGTTAAAGATGCCTGATATTTATTTCTTAATTTTTGATGATGTTTTTGTATATGACCACCATAAAGAAGAGCTATGGATAATGGTTAACCATACAGATGAAGAGAATGCTAAAGCTCGTTTAACTTCATATAAAAATCAATGGTTGTCTGAAACGAAGTATACTCCTGTTTATGAGAAAGTGAAGAGTGTTAATACACACACAACTTTGTCAATGTCAGAAGAAGAGTTTGGTGTGGCTGTTGAAAGGATAAAGGAATATATTGGACAAGGTGATGTGTTTCAAGTTAACTTATCTGTAAGACAGTCACAGCCTCTTAATACACATCCAATGCATATTTACGAACAAGTCCGAAAGATTAATCCTTCTCCATACATGTCGTATATGCAAACCGATGAGTTTCATTTAGTGAGTTGCTCACCAGAGTTATTAGTTAAAAAATCAGGAGTTGAGCTTAGTACAAGACCAATTGCAGGAACAAGGTCTAGAGGGAAGACAAACGAAGAAGACAGTGCACTGGCTAAAGAGTTAATTGAAAATGAGAAAGAGCGTGCGGAGCACGTAATGCTTGTTGATTTAGAGCGAAATGACTTAGGTAGAGTAAGTAAGTATGGGACTGTTTGTGTAGATGAGTTTATGGTGATTGAAAAATACTCCCATGTTATGCACATCGTATCAAATGTCAAAGGTGAAATTGCTGACAATAAAGACATTGTAGATGTAGTAGATGCAGTATTCCCAGGAGGAACCATCACAGGTGCACCTAAGGTTCGGACAATGGAAATTATTGAAGAACTAGAGCCCGTTCGAAGAGGTGTCTATACAGGATCAATTGGTTGGATAGGCTATAACGGCGAGATGGAACTTAACATCGCAATTCGTACAATGGTCGTTCAAGATGGTCAAGTACATGTACAGGCGGGAGCTGGTGTTGTTATTGACTCCAACCCTAAGTATGAGTACAAAGAGTCATTGAAAAAGGCTATGGCTTTATGGAAAGCAAAAGAGCAGAGTGAAAAAGAGTTGAGTGGAGGATGAGAACAGATGATTTTAATGATTGATAACTACGATTCATTTACATTTAATTTAGTACAGTATTTAGGTGAGCTAGGCCATGAGTTAGTCGTCAAGCGTAATGATGAAATTACAATTGAAGAGATTGAAAACCTTAACCCTGACTTTTTAATGATTTCTCCAGGGCCATGTAGCCCAAATGAAGCTGGTATTAGCTTAGAAGCAATTAAATATTTTGCTGGTCAAATTCCGATTTTTGGCGTTTGTCTTGGACATCAGTCCATTGGTCAAGCATTTGGTGGAAATGTTATCAGAGCTGATAAACTTATGCATGGTAAGACGTCAGAAATGCACCATGATGGAAAAACAATCTTTGAAGGGTTGGACAATCCGTTTACAGCTACTCGCTACCATTCTTTAATTGTAGAAGCTGGATCTCTGCCTGATTGTTTTGAGGTGTCAGCATGGACAGATGAAAATGAGATTATGGCTATTCGCCATAAAACTATGCCAATTGAGGGCGTCCAATTTCACCCTGAATCCATTATGACTTCATATGGTCGAGAAATGCTGCAAAATTTTATTAATACGTATCAGAAAAAGGGCGTGTAACCTTTGTACATTTATGTAAACGGAGAGATTTTAGAAAGAAGCAAAGCAACTATTTCTCCTTTTGATCATGGTTATATGTATGGCCTGGGTTTATTTGAAACAATGAGAATCTATAATGGTCATCCATTTTTATTAGATGATCATCTGAGTCGATTACAAAGTGGTTTATCGCTTTTAAATATTGAATGGACATATTCAAAGGAAGATATACTTACAATTCTTAATGAGTTGCTGCAAAAGAATAATCTTCAAAATGCGTATGTTCGACTAAACGTATCAGCAGGTGTAGGTGAAATTGGACTACAGGTAGAAGCATATACTCGTCCATCACTTATTGTTTATATGAAGTCTATGCCTGATAAGAAAACCCCTCTTATAAAAGAGGGGGTTATTCTTGAAACAAAAAGAAATACTCCCGAAAGTAATGAACGGTTGAAATCTCATCATTATTTAAATAATATCTTAGCTAAAAGAGAAGTTGGAAACGATATAAGTAAGGAAGGGATTTTTTTAACAAAGGAAAGGTTCTTAGCGGAAGGAATTGTTTCAAACCTTTTCTTTGTGAAAGATAACACCGTCTTTACTCCTGCTGTTGAAACGGGAATATTAAACGGTATTACTCGCCAATTTATATGTAAGCTTTTAAGTGTGAAGGGGATTTCTATTAAAGAAGGATTCTTTACACTATCAGAGCTTCTTGAGAGCGAAGAAATCTTTATGACAAATTCAATTCAAGAAATTTTTGCTATCCATAAAATTGGAGAGAAAGAGTTTAAAACGGGTGAACAAACGCTAACCTATACATTACAGCGACAATATGAGAAATATACTTCGCATTTATGGAATAAAGAAGGCGTACGAAAGGAAGTCTTAGATGACAAAAACGGTAGTAAATAGTCAATTTATCGATTGTGGTTCCCATAAGTTAGATTATTCTACAAAGACATTGATTATGGGGATCCTGAACGTAACCCCAGATTCGTTTTCAGATGGTGGTTCATTTAACCATATCGATAAAGCAATTGAGCATGCTAAACAAATGGTCATAGATGGTGCAGACCTCATTGACATCGGTGGTGAATCAACACGTCCAGGAAGCGATAAAGTAAGTGTGGAAGAAGAATTAGAGCGTACAATTCCTGTTATCAAAGAATTATCTCGAACTCTAGACGTACCTATCTCTATTGATACGTATAAATCTGAGGTAGCAAAGCAAGCAATTGAAGCAGGTGCACACATTATTAATGACGTGTGGGGAGCAAAGGCTGACCCGGAGATGGCAAAAGTAGCTGCTGATTATAATGTACCTATCATCCTCATGCATAATAGAGACAATAAAAATTATCAAAACCTCATTCCAGATATGATTGCTGATTTATATGAAAGCATAAAAATCGTTAAAAGTGCTGGTGTAAAAGATAAGAATATTATTTTAGACCCAGGGATTGGATTTGCTAAGACAGTAGAGCAAAATATTGAAGCTATTCAAAATGTAGATAAGTTTACAGCACTAGGCTATCCTGTGTTGTTGGCTACATCTCGAAAGTCAACAATTGGACACGTCCTTAATTTGCCTCCAAAGGAACGAATAGAAGGAACTGCTGCTACTATTGGAATGGGTATTTCTAAAGGTATTCATATGACAAGAGTACACGATGTGAAAGAGATTGCTCGCTTTACGAAGATGATGGATGTTTTAGTAGGTAAAGGAGTAATCGAGAATGGATAAAATTTATGTGAATAATATGCGCTTTTATGGTTATCACGGCGTTTTTACTGAGGAAAATAAGTTAGGTCAACGTTTTAATGTAGATTTAACAGTAGAATTAGATTTAAAAAAAGCTGGACAAGAGGATGATTTAGAAGCAACTGTAAGTTATGCAGAGCTCTACGAAGTCTGTAAAAACATTGTGGAGAAAGAAACGTTTAAGCTGGTTGAAACTATTGCTGAGACCATTGCGTCAACGGTTTTATCCTCTTATCATCTAATTCAAGCTTGTACCGTAAAAGTATATAAACCCGACCCTCCGATTCAAGGTCATTATGATTCGGTTGCCGTCGAAATTACAAGGAGCCGCTAATGAACAATAGAGCTTTTATAGCCCTGGGGTCTAATATTAAAAGCCGCAGTAACTACTTAAAGCAAGCTGTTCAATCACTAGACAGTCATGAAGGCATTTTATTAGAAAATCTTTCTTCCGTATATGAGACGGATCCGGTTGGCTATACTAACCAAAGCGCTTTCTTAAATATGGTAGCCGAAATTAAAACAGAACTTTCTTCTCTAGAGTTGCTCGATGTTTTGCAGGCGATTGAGCTACAGCAGAACCGAAAAAGAGAGGTTGTATGGGGACCTCGTACGTTAGATTTGGACATTCTTCTGTATAATGAAGAGGTTATACATAGTTCTAGACTTATTGTTCCTCACCCTCGGATGACAGAAAGAGCATTTGTAATGGTCCCTCTAGCAGAAATTGCTAGTGACCTCATTATACCTATTGAGGATACATCGACAGTATACTTAGCGGAAAGACTAGCTGCAGAACAAGGGATTAAATTAATTGGTAACTTATATGATGTAACGGCTCCATAAAAACGTTTTTTGTTTTTAAGAGCCAGGAGGTTTACTTGCTTTTCTTAGTTCGTTACAATAAGAAATTGATAACCAAACATTATTTAGAATTCGATAAGGTCGAAAGTGCGTAAAGAAAAGAAGCGATATAATTACGCATTAAGGCAGTTGGATTACTATATCAAGTTGTTTTAGCTTGAGACAAGAACACACTGTAAGTCTAAAGCGATTTGACATAGAGAAACGACTGAATTTATAATAATTTTAAAGAAACGTAGGAATTGCCAGTGGAAAAGCTGGCCTTTTTTCTGTTTTAGAAAATTTATTAATACGATGGAGATGAGCACATAATGAATCATGAAGAATTAAATGATCAACTTCTCGTTCGTCGTGAAAAAATGAACAACCTTCGAGAACAAGGTATGGATCCATTTGGAAAACGCTTCGAACGTACACATACATCACAAGAGATAATTGATGCATATGAAGAACTAACAAAAGAAGCTTTAGAGGAAAATGAAGTTTCAGTTTCATTAGCAGGACGTATTATGACAAAGCGCGGAAAAGGAAAAGCAGGCTTTGCTCACGTTCAAGATTTAACGGGTCAAATTCAACTTTATGTTCGTAAAGATTCAGTAGGGGATGAACAATACGAAATCTTTAAAACAGTTGATATTGGTGACCATGTTGGTGTACAAGGCGTATTGTTTAAAACAAAAGTTGGTGAATTATCAATTAAAGTAAAAGACTTCACGCTATTATCAAAAGCTTTACGTCCTTTACCGGATAAATATCACGGCTTAAAAGATATTGAACAACGCTATCGTCAGCGCTATTTAGATTTAATTACTAATCCAGAAAGTAAACAAACATTTATCTTGCGAAGCCGTATTATTCAATCAATGCGCCGCTACTTAGATAATAATGGCTACTTAGAAGTTGAAACACCAATGATGCATTCAATTGCTGGTGGTGCATCGGCTCGTCCATTCGTTACTCATCACAATGCTCTAGATATGGAGCTTTATATGCGTATTGCAATTGAGCTACACCTAAAACGATTAATTGTTGGTGGCTTAGAAAAAGTGTACGAAATTGGTCGCGTCTTCCGTAATGAAGGGGTATCAACTCGTCACAACCCAGAATTTACAATGATTGAGCTTTATGAAGCATACGCTGATTACAAAGATATTATGGCATTAACTGAAAACTTAATTGCACATATTGCTCAGGAAGTATTAGGAACGACTAAAATCCAGTATGGGGAGTATGAAGTAGACTTAACTCCAGAATGGACAAGACTTCATATGGTAGATGCTATTAAGCAATATACAGGCGTTGATTTCTGGAAAGAAACATCTGTTGAAGAGGCACGTGCTCTTGCAAAAGAACACAATGTTGAAATTACAGAGCATATGTTATACGGGCACATTGTAAATGAATTCTTTGAACAAAAAGTAGAAGAGCAATTAATTCAACCAACATTCATTTACGGACATCCTGTAGAAATCTCACCATTAGCGAAAAAGAATGAGGATGACCCTCGCTTTACTGATCGCTTTGAGTTATTTATTGTAGCAAGAGAGCATGCAAATGCCTTCACGGAGTTAAACGATCCAATTGATCAGCGTGAACGCTTTGAAGCGCAGTTAAAAGAAAAAGAACAAGGTAACGATGAAGCACATGAGATGGATGATGACTTCATTGAAGCGTTAGAATATGGTATGCCGCCAACTGGTGGTTTAGGAATTGGTATTGATCGATTAGTTATGCTATTAACAAACGCTCCTTCTATTCGTGATGTACTGTTATTCCCGCAAATGCGCCACCGTTAATAAAAAGACAGCTAATTGGCTGTCTTTTTTATTTATTATTATCTATTTTTTTAATAGGTCTTTTGGATTTAATTTTCGAAAATTAAAAATTTTATATTGTGCAAACGTTTTCATTTTTTATATAATAGATTTGTTATCGACTATAAACAAAGGGGATGGGCTTTATGAAAATTAATCGATGGTTTGTTGTTCTAATCGTTTTTGCAATGTTTGCCTCCGCTTTTTCGAGCTTCCCTATGCAAACGTTTGCAAATACAGGGAAAGTAATTATTCATTATCAAGAAGCGCCGAATAACACAAAAGATTGGAACCTATGGATTTGGCCTGAAGGCGGGGAAGGGAAAGCGTACGACTTTACAGGGGAAGATGCGTTTGGAAAAGTTGCTGAGATTGAAATTCCTACAAACACCAAAAAGGTAGGATTTATTGTCCGGACAGATACTTGGGAAAAAGATGGGGAAGATCGCTGGGTTGATATCCAAAATGGTGAAGGGGAAGTATGGATAAAAAGTGGAGATAACACAGTATATAACGAGCCACCAGATGGAGAGTATCGTGATTTACCATCTTATGAGAACGTTAAAGTAACCATTCATTATGCACGTTATGATAAGAACTATAAAGACTGGGATTTGTGGGTCTGGCCAGATGGAAAGAGTGGACAAGCCGTTCAGTTTAAAGATGAAGATGATTTTGGAAAAGTTGCTACTTTTGAATTGAATGATCCCCAAGGTATTCAAAAGGTAGGGTTTATTGCTCGACAAAGCATAAATGGAAACGAATGGGGGAATAAAGAATTAGATAATCGCTATATCACGAAATTTAAAGAAGATGGATCAGCTGAAATTTGGATTGCTCAAGGAATCGAGCGTGTATTCTACGATCCAAGCCAAATTGATTTAAATCCAAAGATTGTTGGAGCTACTATTGATAAAATGAATGAAATTACGCTTCAAACAAACGTTCCATTCGCTATAGAAGAGGCAGATAACTCTGGTATTACATTAGAAGGAGTAGAAATTAAGGAAGTGATACCATTAAATAAGGAAGAAAAAACAACGAACAAGGTTCGAGTTGTGACGAAAAATAACTTAGATTTAACAAAGGCATATAAGATATCGAAATCCTTGTTTGGAAGCGCGACGGTTGAAATTGGAGCAGCAGTGCGTTCTAAAGAATTTGATGACATGTTTTATTATGACGGAAATGACTTAGGAAATACGTATAAAAAAGATAAAACGTCTTTTCGCTTATGGGCTCCTACTGCTACTGAAGCTAAACTAGTCTCATATAAAAAGTGGGACTCAACTAGCGGAACAGAAATTCCACTGAAAAAAGCAGAGCGAGGTACATGGACTACACAATTAAAAGGAAATCAAGATGGATTAATCTACACGTATAAAGTTAAAATTGGAGATAAGTGGAATGAGGCTGTTGATCCGTATGCACGTGCTGTAACTGTAAACGGAGATAAAGGTGTAGTGGTAGATTTAAAAACCACAAACCCAGAGAAGTGGCCAGCGAAAAAGCCATTCTTGAAAAACCGCGAAGATGCTATTATCTACGAGCTGCACGTACGGGATTTATCGATTGATCCAAATAGTGGAATTAAAAATAAAGGTAAGTTTTTAGGCGTTACTGAAGAAGGAACAAGAGGACCTGGTGGAGTTAAAACAGGATTAGATCATATTAAAGATTTAGGTGTGACGCACGTGCAGTTTATTCCTATCTATGATTACCGCACAGTGGATGAAACAAAATTAAACGAGCCGCAGTACAATTGGGGATATGATCCAAAGAACTATAATGTGCCGGAAGGTTCTTATTCTACAAATCCATATGAACCTAAAGTAAGAATTAAAGAAATGAAGCAGATGGTTCAATCACTGCACAAAAATAATTTACGCGTAATTATGGATGTTGTGTATAACCATATGTATGCTGTAAGTGAGTCAAACTTTAATGAGTTGGTACCAGGTTACTATTTCCGATATAATGAAGATGGAACGTTAGCTAATGGAACAGGTGTTGGAAACGATACAGCATCAGAGCGTAAAATGATGAGGAAGTTTATTGTAGACTCTGTAAAATATTGGGCAACAGAATATAATTTAGACGGTTTTCGCTTTGATTTAATGGGAATTCATGATGTAGAAACCATGAAAGAGGTACGAGACGCTTTAAATAAAATTGATCCGAGTATTATTGTTTTAGGAGAGGGTTGGGATTTAAATACGCCTTTACCTGCTGACCAAAAAGCAAACCAGAAGAATGCAAACAAAATGCCAGGCGTAGCGCATTTTAATGATGTTATTCGTGATGGTTTAAAAGGTAGTGTATTTTATGATGAAGATAGCGGCTTTGTAAATGGCAAACAAGGTATGGAAGACACGATGAAAAAGAGTATAGCAGGTGGCCTTCAATACGATTCTTCAACATCTACTTATCAAGATCCTGAACAAGTAGTAACTTATGTAGAAGCCCATGATAATCATACTTTATGGGACAAACTACTATTAACGAATCCAAATGCTACTGAGCTTGAGCGTAAGCAAATGCATAAGCTTGCTTCATCTATGGTGTTAACTTCACAAGGAGTGTCTTTCATACATGCTGGTCAAGAGTTTATGAGAACTAAAGGTGGGGACCATAATAGCTACAAATCACCAGATTCTGTAAATCAACTAGATTGGGAGCGGCGTTTAGCATTTAATCAAGAGGTTGAATATATGAAAGGTTTAATTGAGATTCGTAAAAAGTATCCAGTATTTCGTATGACAACTGCCTCTGAGATTCGTCAGAACCTATCATTCTTAAATGCACCTAAAAATGTAGTAGCTTATACATTGGAAGGTAAAAACAAAAATCAACTAACTATCATACACAATGCCAATTCCAATGAGATAAAAATGAAAGTCTCTAGCAAAGGCAATCTATCCCTGCTTGTCGATGGAAAAAAAGCTGGTACAAAGTCTATAAAGAAAATAAAAAGTGATAATGTAACTGTACCGGCTTTTAGTACATTTATTTTAGAAGGTAATACTTTTAGGAAGTAAAGTTTAACTATTACTTAGAAAAAGATAGTTTAAAAGCTGTCTTTTTCCTTTTTATCCAACTGATATAACGAATAGAAGATATTAGAAAATTTAAACTTATTATTTTGGTATTGCTATATAATAATATGTCTGTTATATTTATAAATGTCCTTGAGAGACACAAACGAATCTCAAAGGAAACAAAAAAACTATTGACACTGAGTTCGAAACTTGGTAAGATAGAAAAGTCGCTTAAGAGCGACGGTTGAACTTTGAAAACTGAACAAAGCGACAAACGTCAACGTTAATTTTTTTAAACTTTTATGAGCAAGTCAAACATTTCTTCGGAGAGTTTGATCCTGGCTCAGGATGAACGCTGGCGGCGTGCCTAATACATGCAAGTCGAGCGAACTGATTAGAAGCTTGCTTCTATGACGTTAGCGGCGGACGGGTGAGTAACACGTGGGCAACCTGCCTGTAAGACTGGGATAACTCCGGGAAACCGGAGCTAATACCGGATAACATTTTCTCTTGCATAAGAGAAAATTGAAAGATGGTTTCGGCTATCACTTACAGATGGGCCCGCGGTGCATTAGCTAGTTGGTGAGGTAACGGCTCACCAAGGCAACGATGCATAGCCGACCTGAGAGGGTGATCGGCCACACTGGGACTGAGACACGGCCCAGACTCCTACGGGAGGCAGCAGTAGGGAATCTTCCGCAATGGACGAAAGTCTGACGGAGCAACGCCGCGTGAGTGATGAAGGCTTTCGGGTCGTAAAACTCTGTTGTTAGGGAAGAACAAGTACAAGAGTAACTGCTTGTACCTTGACGGTACCTAACCAGAAAGCCACGGCTAACTACGTGCCAGCAGCCGCGGTAATACGTAGGTGGCAAGCGTTATCCGGAATTATTGGGCGTAAAGCGCGCGCAGGCGGTTTCTTAAGTCTGATGTGAAAGCCCACGGCTCAACCGTGGAGGGTCATTGGAAACTGGGGAACTTGAGTGCAGAAGAGAAAAGCGGAATTCCACGTGTAGCGGTGAAATGCGTAGAGATGTGGAGGAACACCAGTGGCGAAGGCG
>NZ_CP090431.1:3840000-3900000 GCF_021441905.1 Priestia flexa
GAGTAATGGGGGGACGCAGGAGGATAGAGTAAGCGCGCTGCTGGATATGCGCGTTCAAGCAGTTAGGCTGATGAGTAGGTAAATCCGCTCATCATAAGGCTGAGCTGTGATGACGAGGGAAATATAGTACCGAAGTTCTTGATTCCACACTGCCAAGAAAAGCCTCTAGCGAGGCGGGAGGTGCCCGTACCGCAAACCGACACAGGTAGGCGAGGAGAGAATCCTAAGGTGATCGAGAGAACTCTCGTTAAGGAACTCGGCAAAATGACCCCGTAACTTCGGGAGAAGGGGTGCTCTGGTAGGGTGTATAGCCCGAGAGAGCCGCAGTGAATAGGCCCAGGCGACTGTTTAGCAAAAACACAGGTCTCTGCGAAGCCGCAAGGCGAAGTATAGGGGCTGACGCCTGCCCGGTGCTGGAAGGTTAAGAGGAGGGGTTATCCTTTGGGAGAAGCTCTGAATCGAAGCCCCAGTAAACGGCGGCCGTAACTATAACGGTCCTAAGGTAGCGAAATTCCTTGTCGGGTAAGTTCCGACCCGCACGAAAGGCGTAACGATCTGGGCACTGTCTCAACGAGAGACTCGGTGAAATTATAGTACCTGTGAAGATGCAGGTTACCCGCGACAGGACGGAAAGACCCCGTGGAGCTTTACTGTAGCCTGATATTGAATTTTGGTACAGCTTGTACAGGATAGGTAGGAGCCTGAGAAGCCGGAGCGCTAGCTTCGGTGGAGGCGTCGGTGGGATACTACCCTGGTTGTATTGAAATTCTAACCCGCAGCCCTGATCGGGCTGGGAGACAGTGTCAGGTGGGCAGTTTGACTGGGGCGGTCGCCTCCTAAAGAGTAACGGAGGCGCCCAAAGGTTCCCTCAGAATGGTTGGAAATCATTCGTAGAGTGTAAAGGCACAAGGGAGCTTGACTGCGAGACCTACAAGTCGAGCAGGGACGAAAGTCGGGCTTAGTGATCCGGTGGTTCCGCATGGAAGGGCCATCGCTCAACGGATAAAAGCTACCCCGGGGATAACAGGCTTATCTCCCCCAAGAGTCCACATCGACGGGGAGGTTTGGCACCTCGATGTCGGCTCATCGCATCCTGGGGCTGTAGTCGGTCCCAAGGGTTGGGCTGTTCGCCCATTAAAGCGGTACGCGAGCTGGGTTCAGAACGTCGTGAGACAGTTCGGTCCCTATCCGTCGTGGGCGTAGGAAATTTGAGAGGAGCTGTCCTTAGTACGAGAGGACCGGGATGGACACACCGCTGGTGTACCAGTTGTCTTGCCAAAGGCATCGCTGGGTAGCTATGTGTGGACGGGATAAGTGCTGAAAGCATCTAAGCATGAAGCCCCCCTCAAGATGAGATTTCCCATAGCGCAAGCTAGTAAGATCCCTGAAAGATGATCAGGTTGATAGGTCAGAGGTGGAAGCACGGCGACGTGTGTAGCTGACTGATACTAATCGATCGAGGACTTAACCAAATTAGAAAAGCGAAGGCGACTGTTGAATTGTGAAAGGCGTTGGAGCTTCTGATAGGGGAAACCGCTCTTTGGTTTCAATAACAGAAGTGAAACGACCGAACAATTAGGAGCTGTAGCTAGACAGTAAACTTAGTACTCAGCGAAAAATGTTATCTAGTTTTGAGAGAATAATCTCAAAACATGTCTGGTGGCGATAGCAGAGAGGTCACACCCGTTCCCATGCCGAACACGGAAGTTAAGTTCTCTAGCGCCGATGGTAGTTGGGACTTTGTCCCTGTGAGAGTAGGACGTTGCCAGGCATATTTAAAAGGATTAGCTTATAGCTAGTCCTTTTTTTATTTCTCATTAATTTCAATAAATGACGTTTTGAACCTTATTTTAGTGGAAACCATAAAAGTAAGGCAAAACTTATCAAACTACATAGTTGAAATTTTTTTCATTTCCTTTTATATTTAACTTAATAAGGTCAAATATAGTCAAAGTCAGAAGGAGGGTGCAACGTGCCAAATATCTCTGACATCATTGAACAGTATTTAAAAGAAGTGCTTGAATTAAGTGACAGAGAAATTGTTGAGATTAAACGTAGCGAAATTGCCGATCAGTTTCAATGTGTTCCATCTCAAATCAATTACGTTATTAATACGCGCTTTACGATTGAAAGAGGTTATGTGGTTGAAAGTAAGAGAGGTGGAGGTGGCTTTATCAGAATTGCTAAAGTCCGAACTCATAATGCTTCTCATTTATTTCAACAAGTCATCGATCTTATCGAATCTCAAATTTCACAGTCATATGCTGAAAGCGTCATTTTTAGGTTAGTTGGAGAAAAAGTCATTACGGAGCGAGAAGCTAAGATAATGCTTAGCGTTATTCATCGATCTGTTATTGACCTTGAGCTACCATATCGTGATGAACTTCGAGCGAAATTACTAAAAGCTATGTTGAATTCATTAAGGTATCGCTAATTGAATTGATTTTATGTAGACAGGGAGAGATGGTTGCATGATTTGTCAGCAATGTGAGATTCGACCTGCAACACTTCATTTTACGAATGTAGTGAATGGGAATAAGACAGAAGCACACCTTTGCGAACAATGCGCTGCAGAGAGTGGGGATGTATTTTCTATATCATCTCAGCAAGGCTTTTCAATTAATAGTCTATTAGCAGGACTATTAAATTTTGAACCTTCTGCTACAGGTCCGAATACAATTAAAAATGAACCACTACGTTGCCCTACATGCGGAATGACGTATCATCAATTTTCTAAAGTTGGTCGGTTTGGCTGTTCAAACTGCTATGAAACCTTTGAACAACCACTTGTTCCGTTTTTGAAGAGGTTACATGGGGGGAATTATTTACATCATGGTAAAATTCCAAAGAGAATTGGAAGTAATCTTCATTTAAAAAAGGAATTACAGGCTCTGAGATTGAATTTAAAGGAGTATATTGAAAAAGAAGAATTCGAAAAAGCTGCAGAGCTTCGAGATGAAATTCGCTTATTAGAGAAAAAAATCAATAACTCTACGGGAAAGGAGATATAGCCGCATGTCTGAACTATTCTTCACAAATCCCGTAAGCTCTTGGATGAAACAAGAAGCACCGGACTCTGATATTGTACTAAGCAGCAGAATTCGTCTAGCTAGAAATTTAACAAATTTTCTTTTTCCTACAATGTTAGTAAAAGAAAAAGCTGATGAAATTGTAAACAATTTTGATCAAGTGTTTGAAGAAATAAGGAAAATGGAAGAGTGTGAATTATCTTCTCTAAAAATGAGTGAGTTAAAGCCACTGGAGAAACGAGTACTGGTGGAGAAGCATTTAATCAGTCCTCAATTATCTGAATCTAATTCAGGGGCTTGTTATTTATCAAAGCAAGAAGATTTAAGTATTATGGTTAATGAAGAAGATCATTTACGCATACAATGTTTATTTCCAGGTCTTCAATTATCCGAAGCATTAGAACGAGCTAATGAAGTAGATAATTGGATTGAAAATCGCGTGGACTACGCTTTTGATGAACAAAGAGGCTATTTAACGAGTTGCCCAACGAATGTTGGTACAGGGCTTCGTGCCTCGGTTATGATGCATGTACCTGCATTGGTTATGACTCGTCAAATTCATCGAATTATTCCTGCAATTAATCAATTAGGTTTAGTTGTAAGAGGAATTTACGGAGAGGGTAGCGAAGCATTAGGTAATATCTTTCAAGTTTCTAACCAAATTACGTTAGGAAAATCTGAAGCTGATATTGTATCAGACTTGAATAGTGTTGTAACACAATTAATTGCTCAAGAAAGATCTGCCAGAGATGCATTATTTAAAACGTCTCATTTAGAGTTAGAAGATCGCGTTCATCGCTCATATGGAGTATTAGCTCATAGTCGCATAATTGAATCTAAAGAAGCGTCTCAGTGCTTGTCAGATGTTCGATTAGGGATTGACTTAGGCTATATTACAAACATATCCAAAAATATTTTGAATGAACTCATTATTATGACGCAGCCAGGCTTTTTACAACAGTATTCAGGCTCTGCGTTAGATGCCCATGAACGAGATATTAAAAGAGCTACCTTAATTAGAGATCGCCTTAGTAATATTAAAAATATAGATTAAACGTGGAGGGTGACAGCCGTATGATGTTTGGAAGATTTACAGAGCGTGCACAAAAAGTATTAGCGTTAGCACAAGAAGAAGCTTTACGACTTGGACATAACAATATTGGAACTGAACATATTTTATTAGGTATTGTACGTGAAGGTGAAGGTATTGCTGCAAAAGCATTATCTGCATTAGGGTTAAGCACAGAAAAAATTCAAAAAGAAGTCGAAGCTCTTATTGGAAGAGGTCAAGAGTTAACTCAAACAATTCATTATACACCTCGCGCTAAAAAAGTAATTGAACTTTCAATGGATGAAGCAAGAAAATTAGGTCATTCGTATGTGGGAACTGAGCATATTTTACTTGGATTAATTCGTGAAGGTGAAGGCGTAGCTGCTCGTGTACTTAATAATTTAGGAGTGAGCTTAAATAAAGCTCGTCAACAAGTATTGCACCTGTTAGGTAGTAACGAAGCTGCTTCTAGTCATCAAGGTGGTGGAACTTCGAATGCAAATACACCAACCCTTGATAGTTTAGCTCGTGATTTAACAGTGGTAGCACGTGAAGGAAGTCTAGATCCAGTTATTGGGCGTAGCAAGGAAATCCAGCGTGTTATTGAAGTGTTGAGTCGTCGTACAAAGAATAACCCAGTTCTTATCGGTGAACCAGGTGTAGGTAAAACAGCAATCGCAGAGGGATTAGCACAGCAAATTGTTAACAACGAAGTGCCGGAGATTCTTCGAGATAAGCGCGTTATGACCCTAGATATGGGAACCGTAGTTGCTGGAACAAAATATCGTGGTGAATTTGAAGATCGTTTGAAAAAAGTAATGGATGAAATTCGTCAAGCTGGTAATATCATTCTATTTATTGATGAGCTGCATACATTAATCGGTGCTGGTGGTGCAGAAGGGGCAATTGATGCTTCAAACATTCTAAAACCATCCTTAGCACGCGGTGAATTACAATGTATTGGTGCTACTACTTTAGATGAATACCGAAAATATATTGAAAAAGATGCAGCTTTAGAGCGTCGTTTCCAGCCAATTCAAGTTGATGAGCCAACCCTAGACGAATCTATCCAAATTTTAAAAGGCTTAAGAGATCGTTATGAAGCTCATCACCGCGTATCAATTTCTGATGAAGCTATTGAACAAGCAGTAAAATTATCTGACCGTTATATCTCAGATCGCTTTTTACCAGATAAAGCAATTGATTTAATTGATGAAGCTGGTTCAAAAGTTCGCTTACGTTCATTTACGACGCCGCCTAATTTGAAAGAGTTAGAGCAGAAGCTAGAGTCAATCCGAAATGAAAAAGATGCTTCTGTCCAAAGTCAGGAGTTTGAAAAGGCTGCATCATTACGTGATACAGAACAACGCTTAAGAGAAGAATTAGAAGAAACTAAAAAAGCTTGGAAACAAGAGCAAGGTAAAGAGAATTCAGCTGTTACAGTAGAAGACATCGCGATGGTTGTATCTAGCTGGACTGGAGTGCCGGTTTCGAAATTGGCTCAGGAAGAATCAGAGCGTTTACTAAACATGGAAGAGATTTTACACTCTCGTGTCATTGGCCAAGAAGAAGCTGTAAAAGCAGTGGCAAAAGCTGTTCGTCGCGCAAGAGCAGGCTTGAAAGATCCAAAACGTCCAATAGGCTCATTTATTTTCTTAGGACCAACTGGTGTAGGTAAAACAGAGCTTGCTCGTGCTTTAGCTGAATCAATGTTTGGTGACGAAGATGCGATGATTCGTATTGATATGTCAGAGTATATGGAAAAACACTCGACTTCTCGCTTAGTAGGTTCTCCTCCAGGATACGTTGGATATGATGAGGGTGGCCAGTTAACGGAGAAAGTTAGAAGAAAGCCATACTCTGTTGTATTACTAGATGAAATTGAAAAAGCGCATCCGGATGTATTTAACATCTTATTACAAGTTTTAGAAGACGGACGCTTAACTGATTCAAAAGGTCGCACTGTAGATTTCAGAAACACAATTCTAATCATGACTTCAAATGTTGGTGCAGATACGTTAAAACGTAACAAGCATCTTGGATTTACGGTTGAAGCAGAGGGTCAGGATTATAAGGATATGAAAGGGAAAGTTATGAGTGAGATGAAGCGTGCTTTCCGCCCAGAGTTCCTAAACCGTATTGATGAGATTATTGTGTTCCATTCGTTAGAGAAACCGCATCTAGCTGAAATTGTAAAGCTAATGGCTGATCAATTAACTAGACGCTTAAAAGAACAAGAAATTGAATTGGAATTAACAAAGGCAGCAATTGATAAGATTGCAGAAGAAGGGTTTGACCCAGAGTATGGGGCGCGTCCTCTACGTCGAGCAATCCAAAAGCATGTTGAAGATCGTTTATCTGAGGAGTTATTAAGAGGCGTCATTCAAAAAGGTCAAAAGGTAACGTTAGATGTAGAAGGTGAAAACTTTACAGTCAAGTCATCTTCACCGAGCAGTATTAGCTAAAGAATTAAGAACATGTGGGGCATACGACAAAATACGTATGCCTCCATTTTTTATTTACAATGTAAAGATAGTGTACAATAGCATCAAGGACTTTTATAAAGAACGAGGAGACTATACTAAATAATGAGTAAAAGAAAAACAAAGTTTTCATGTCAACATTGTGGGTATGAATCGGCTAAATGGATGGGAAAGTGTCCTGGCTGTGGCAGTTGGAATTCAATGGTGGAAGAAATTGAAGAGACAAAGTCTTCAAGGCGAGGAGGAGCTTTTTCTGGCGCAACGTCTACAAAGGTGCAAAAGCCTCAATCCATTACGAGTATTGAATCAACGACTGAACCAAGGATATATACAAAGTCACCCGAGCTAAACCGTGTTTTAGGTGGAGGGATTGTTAGAGGATCACTAGTCTTAATTGGGGGAGATCCTGGTATTGGTAAATCAACTTTGTTGCTACAAACTTCAGCTCAGTTAGCTATGAACAAGCATAAGGTGCTTTATATATCTGGTGAGGAATCAACAAAGCAAACAAAGCTAAGAGCAGATCGCTTAGGTATTAAAGCGGAAGATTTGTATGTGCATGCAGAAACAAACTTAGAGTCAATCACAGAAGCTATCTCAAGTATGAATCCAGAACTTGTTATCATTGATTCAATTCAAACAATTTATCACGGTGACGTTACATCAGCGCCCGGAAGTGTTTCTCAAGTACGCGAGTGTACAGCAGAGTTAATGCGAATTGCAAAAACAAACGGCATAGCTATTTTTATTGTAGGTCATGTTACTAAAGAAGGGGCTATTGCAGGTCCAAGGTTACTTGAACATATGGTAGACAGTGTTTTGTATTTTGAAGGAGAACGCCACCATACGTACCGGATTTTAAGAGCAGTAAAAAACCGCTTTGGTTCAACAAACGAAATGGGTATTTTTGAAATGAAGGAAAGTGGTCTAGAGGAAGTGCTCAACCCATCTGAAATCTTTTTAGAAGAACGATCTCAAGGTGCAGCTGGTTCTGTCGTTGTGGCTTCAATGGAGGGTACTCGTCCCGTATTGGTAGAGTTACAAGCACTTATTAGCCCAACAAGCTTTGGAAATCCTAGAAGAATGTCTACAGGACTTGATCATAACCGTGTCTCGCTTATTATGGCAGTGTTAGAAAAGCGAGTAGGATTACTGTTGCAAAATCAAGATGCGTACTTAAAAGTAGCAGGTGGGGTAAAGTTAGATGAGCCAGCTATTGATTTGGCGGTTGCGGTTAGCATTGCATCGAGTTTTAAAGATGCACCTTCAAACCCTACAGACGTAGTAGTAGGAGAAGTTGGATTAACAGGTGAGGTTCGAAGAGTGTCTCGCATTGAACAACGAGTGCAAGAAGCTGTGAAATTAGGATTTAAGCGAATCATTGTTCCTGAAAAAAACTTAGGTGGTTGGAAAATACCAGAAGGCATTGACGTAGTAGGGGTGTCCACTGTGTCAGAAGCGTTACAGTACACGTTAGGAGGTTAAAAAGAATGAATGATGAAAAGATAACAGAGCAAAAGCAAATCTCTGATATTCTAGAATTTGTGGCTCCTGGAACCCCTTTTCGCGATGGTATTGAAAATGTATTAAGAGCTAAGACCGGCGGGTTAATTGTAATCGGGTACAATGATCAAGTGAAAAAGATGGTAGATGGAGGGTTTTCAATTAATTGTGCATTTACACCAGCTCACTTATATGAGTTGGCTAAAATGGATGGAGCGCTTATCTTAAATGACAGTGGTAGTAAAATTTTATTTGCAAATGCTCAATTAATGCCGGATCCATCTACTCCTTCTTCGCAAACCGGTATGCGACATCGTACAGCAGAGCGGGTTGCCAAGCAATCAGGAGTACTGGTTATTGCTATTTCACAGCGTCGAAATGTTATTACGCTGTATAAAGGCTCTTCTCAATATGTATTAAAAGACATTAGCGTTATTTTAGCAAAAGCGAACCAAGCGCTTGGCACGTTGGAGAAATATAAAGCAGTTTTAGATGATTCCATCAATAGCCTAAGTGCTTTAGAGTTTGAAGAACAAGTAACTCATACAGACGTGTTACAATCTTTGCATCGCATTGAGATGGTATTGCGAATTAAAAACGAAATTTTAAGTTATATTAGTGAGTTAGGAACAGAAGGGCGATTAATTCGTCTGCAGATGAATGAATTGTTGTCTCACTTAGAAGAAGAAGCAATTTTGTTAATGAAAGATTATATGTATGATACAAGCGTAGAGCCAACAAAAGTAATTGAAAAGATGCAACAGCCATCTAATAATGTATTGCTAGATGACCAAACTCTCTTACGGCTAATGGGTTATCCAATTTATACGAGCTTTGAAGAGGGAGTTGTTCCGAGAGGATATCGAATGCTTCATAAAATTCCGCGACTACCGTCTATTATTATCGAGAACTTAATTGAAGAATTAGGCGACCTCAAGGCTATTACAGATGCAACTGTTCAGGAGCTTGATGAAGTAGAGGGTATCGGTGAAATACGTGCTCGTAAAATTCAACAAGGACTAAAGCGACTGAAGGAACAACACTTGCTAAACCGTCAGCTCTAGGATATTAATTGACTTTTTAATCTTGATTAGGATATTGTGAAAATACTAATAGAGGGACATTTTGTTTACAAATTATGTTTTCAATTAAATAAAAGGTTTCAATCATTGTAAACTGTTTATAATGATAAAGGGAGGTGATGGCGTGTTAAAACGTTTTGTTCAATTGTTTTTTATCATAACAGGTGGTACATTAGGAATCTTTCTTATCCCAGAACTTATTGAATTATTAAGTCTAAAAGATATTGCATTATTAGACAAGTCATACATTCACGCCCCTTTAGGTGCAATTCTCTTTTTTGTCATAACATTCTGGTTAGTAGATTATGTTGTAGGCTTTATTCGCCGCATCGAAGAGTCTCTTGTAAAGGCACCGGTAACAGATGTTTTATTTGGGAGTTTAGGCTTAATATTAGGGTTAATTGTTGCCTATTTAGTTGGTACGTTTCTTGGGAAAATTCAGCTACAGGTAGTTAGTACAGTTTTACCAATCTTTTTAAGTATTTTATTAGGTTACTTAGGCTTTCAAGTAGGGTTTAAAAAGAGAGATGAGTTGGTCAATGTTTTTTCGATACCTACTCGTATTGGTAAGAAAAAAGGTTCGGAAGAAGAGCAAGAGAATAATCAATCCTTGCAGTCTTTAAAAATTTTAGATACAAGCGTTATTATTGATGGACGTATTGCAGATATATGTCAAACTGGTTTTTTAGATGGAACCATTGTCATTCCTCGATTTGTGTTAGAAGAGCTTCAGCATATCGCAGACTCATCAGATGTTTTAAAGCGCAATAGAGGTCGTCGAGGTCTTGATATCTTAAATCGAATTCAAAAGGAATTGTCTATAAAGGTAGAGATTTACGAAGGTGATTTTGAAGATATTCAAGAAGTAGATAGTAAACTTGTAAAGTTGGCAAAAGTTACTTCGGGTCTCGTCGTGACAAATGATTTTAATTTAAATAAAGTATGCGAACTGCAAAATGTAGGGGTTTTAAATATTAATGACTTAGCAAACGCAGTCAAACCAATTGTTTTACCAGGAGAAGAAATGAATGTACTTGTCATTAAAGACGGTAAGGAACACAATCAAGGTATTGCCTACTTAGACGATGGTACAATGATTGTTGTAGAAGAAGGCCGAAACTATATCGGTAAGCAAATCGATGTACTTGTGACAAGCGTACTTCAAACATCAGCTGGTCGAATGATTTTTGCTAAGCCCAAGCTCTTAGAAAAAGCCCTCTAATTTTCAGCTATAAGGGAGAAGGAACATGCAATACGATGTAATTGTTTTAGCAGCAGGACAAGGTAAGCGAATGAAAGCAGGGCGAAATAAGCAATTTCTATTAATTCGAAATGTACCTCTTCTTGTTCATACGCTAAATATATTTGAAACTGATCATACATGTAATAGCATTATTTTAGTTATTAATGACCAAGAACTAGAGGATATTACATCACTTTTAGAGCAATATCCGATGCGTAAAGTTACGGCAGTGGTGTCGGGTGGTCAAGAGCGCCAACATAGCGTGTATAATGGGTTGAAAGCCCTTAAGCTGTCTAATGTGGTTCTTATACATGATGGTGCTAGACCATTTGTGAAGCATCACCATATCCACAAACTTGTAGAAGAAGCGGCAGTTAAAGAAGCGGCAACTTTAGGCGTTCCTGTTAAAGAGACGATTAAGAAAGTAGAAAACAACATCGTAGTGGAAACGATTGAACGCTCTAGCTTGTGGTCTATTCAAACCCCACAAGCTTTTCTTTCGTCTACCATTCAAAGAGCTCATAACGTAGCAAAAGAAAACGGTTATCTAGGAACAGATGATGCAAGCTTAGTGGAACAGCTAGGTCAGGAAGTAGCAATTGTACAAGGAGACTACGATAATATAAAATTAACAACACCAGAAGACTTAATTTATGCAGAAGCTATTTTAACAAAGTTGGAACAAAACAACTAAGAGGTGAAGGAAATGAATATACGTGTTGGACAAGGATTTGACGTTCATCAATTTGCAACGGGACGTCCATTAATCATTGGAGGGATTGAAATCCCATATGAGAGAGGATTACTAGGACATTCTGATGCTGATGTACTTCTGCATACGATTGCCGATGCACTGTTAGGAGCAATAGCTCAAGGGGATATTGGAAAGCATTTTCCGGACACAGATCCAGAGTTTAAAGATGCAGATTCAGCTAAGCTTTTACAACATGTGTGGAAACTAGTGAAAGCAGAAGGTTATGCGCTCAGCAATGTAGATTGTACAATTATTGCACAGAAACCTAAGATGGCACCGTACATCCAGCCAATTCGAGAGCGTATTGCCGAACTATTAGAAGCTGAAGTGTCACAGATTAATGTTAAAGCAACGACGACAGAAAAATTAGGCTTTACTGGTCGTGAAGAAGGAATTGCTTCACAAGCCGCGGTGTTAGTATATCAAAAATAACCCAGAGTCTTTAACAGAATTACATTTGGTGATAAAATTAATAATGTCGAAAAATAATAAATTACATACTTACGTAAAATAAACTGGAGGTTATCCTACTTATGTCAAAAGAAGTACGCGTTCGCTATGCACCGAGTCCAACTGGGCACCTTCATATCGGAAACGCACGAACAGCTTTATTTAATTATTTATTTGCTCGCAATCAAAACGGTAAGTTCATTATTCGTATTGAAGATACAGATCAAAAGCGTAACATTGAAGGTGGAGAAGAAAGCCAGCTTCGCTATCTAAAGTGGTTAGGCATTGATTGGGATGAAAGTATTGATATCGGTGGAGAATACGGCCCGTATCGTCAATCCGAACGTACAGAAATTTACGAAAAATATACGGACGAACTATTAGAAAAAGGTGCAGCTTACTATTGCTACTGTACAGAAGAAGAATTAGAAAAAGAACGTGAAGAACAGACTGAAAATGGTCAAATGCCACGTTACTCAGGCAAATGCCGTAACTTAACAGAAGAGCAGCAAAAAGAATTAGCAGCAGAAGGTCGCAAGCCAAGCATCCGCTTCCGAGTTCCAACGGGTACGGTAGTGAAGTTCAACGATATTGTTAAAGGCGAAGTAGCATTTGAATCCGACGGTATCGGTGACTATGTTATCGTGAAAAAAGATGGCACGCCTACTTATAACTATGCTGTAGCTATTGATGATCATCTAATGGAAATGACGCACGTTTTACGTGGAGATGATCATATTTCAAATACACCAAAGCAAATTATGATTTATAATGCGTTAGGTTGGGAGCCGCCTGTATTTGGACATATGACATTAATTGTAAATGAAAGTCGTCGCAAACTAAGTAAGCGTGACGAGTCCATTATCCAATTTATCGAGCAGTATAAAGAATTAGGTTACTTACCTGAAGCTCTGTTCAATTTTATTACAATGCTTGGATGGTCACCTGTAGGGGAAGAAGAAATCTTCTCAAAAGAGCAGTTTATTGAAATCTTTGATCCTGCTCGTTTATCTAAATCACCAGCATTATTTGATACGAATAAACTTCGTTGGATGAACAATCAATACATGAAGCAGCTTGATTTAGATGAAGTTGTAGATCTATCTCTTCCTCATCTCATAAAAGCTGGCCGTGTAGAAGAACAAATGACGGAAGAACAAACGAAGTGGGTAAAAGAACTAATTGCCCTTTATCAAGAACAAATGAGCTACGGTGCAGAAATCGTGGAGCTAACAGAAATGTTCTTCAAAACAGAAATTGAGTATAATGAAGAAGCGAAAGCTGTACTTGCAGAAGAGCAGGTGCCAGAGGTATTGCAAGCTTTTGCAACGGAAATTGAAGCAATGGAGACTTTTAGTCCCGAAGAGATTAAAGCAGCAACAAAAGCTGTTCAAAAAGCAACAGGTCATAAAGGTAAGAAGCTATTTATGCCAATTCGTGTAGCTACAACGGGTGAAACACATGGACCAGAATTACCAAAAGCTATTTCGCTACTTGGTAAAGCAACAGTTTTAGCTCGTCTAGCAAAAGTTTCTGGTTAACAAATTGGTTTAAAACCCATATAGTTAATATATATTGAAATCGTTGATAAGGAGAAGTAAATAGGCTATCGCTTTTTTAGAGAGGATTACCATCGGCTGAAAGTAATCTATGCGTATACCTATTGAAATGCACCTTAGAGACTTCTGTTGAAAACTGAGGTTAGTAAGCAGGAGCGGGTATCGCCGTTACACGAGATGAGTTGGAGTGCGTATCTGCACTCAAGCAGAGTGGAACCGCGTATAAGAAACGTCTCTGTGTCAGTTGACACAGAGACGTTTTTTTTATAAAAAATGGGGGGTGAAAAAGGTGATAAAGATGTTAAAAGAGGATATTGAGGTGATATTTGAACAAGATCCTGCTGCTAGGAGCTACATCGAAGTTGTTTTAACGTATTCTGGGCTCCATGCTATTTGGTCACATCGTTTAGCTCACGCGTTGTTTAAACGCAAATGGTTCTTTTTAGCACGTGTAATTTCACAGATTAGTCGCTTCTTTACAGGAATTGAAATTCATCCGGGGGCAAAAATAGGACGACGCTTTTTTATTGACCACGGAATGGGAATCGTAATTGGAGAGACCTGCGAAATAGGAGACAATGTCACGGTTTATCAGGGAGTAACTTTAGGCGGTACGGGAAAAGAAAAAGGAAAACGTCATCCAACGATTAAAGACCACGTTCTTATTGCAACGGGTGCTAAAGTTTTGGGGTCCATTACCATTAACGAAAACTCAAAAATTGGTGCCGGGTCGGTTGTCTTGAATGATGTTCCTGAGAATTCAACAGTTGTGGGAATACCAGGTCGAGTCGTCATTCAAAATGGAGTTCGTATTAAAGATTTAAATCATCAGGATTTACCAGATCCAGATGCAGAGCGATTCAAGCAGCTTGAACATCAATTAAGCGAACTACAACAAGAAATCAAGCAGCTCAAAGAAGGGAAGATTTATCATGACAATTAAGCTATATAACACATTAACTCGTCAAAAAGAAGTGTTTACACCTTTAGAGGAAAATAAGGTTAAAATGTATGTCTGTGGTCCAACTGTTTATAACTATATTCATATTGGAAATGCAAGACCCGCCATTGTATTCGATACAGTGCGTCGCTATCTAGAGTTTAGAGGGTATGAAGTACAATATGTGTCAAACTTCACAGATGTTGATGACAAGCTAATTCGAGCAGCTAAAGAGCTGGGTGAAGATGTACCAACGATTGCAGAACGATTTATTAACGCTTATTTTGAGGATACGACAGCACTTGGCTGCAAACATGCGACTATACATCCTCGCGTAACAGAGAATATGGATATTATTATTGATTTTATTGATGAGCTAGTTAAAAAAGGCTATGCATATGAGTCAGATGGAGACGTTTATTACCGCACAAGAAAGTTCGAAGGTTACGGAAAGCTCTCACACCAATCAATTGATGAGCTGCAATCAGGTGCTCGTATTGAAGTTGGAGAAAAGAAAGAAGATCCGTTAGACTTTACGTTATGGAAAGCGGCAAAAGATGGTGAAATTGCATGGGATAGTCCATGGGGGCAAGGAAGACCAGGTTGGCATATCGAGTGCTCAGCGATGGCTCGTAAATACTTAGGAGATACAATCGACATTCATGCCGGCGGTCAGGACTTATCGTTTCCTCATCATGAAAACGAAATTGCACAGTCTGAAGCATTGACGGGTAAGACATTTGCGAAATATTGGTTGCATAATGGTTATATTAATATTGATAACGAAAAAATGTCGAAGTCATTAGGAAACTTTGTACTTGTACACGACATCATTCAAAAGCACGACCCATCACTATTAAGATTCTTTATTCTATCAGTACATTACCGCCACCCAATTAATTATAACGAAGAAATCCTTGAAAATACTCGAAAAGGCTATGAGCGTTTACAAACAGCTTATGTGAACTTAAAGCACCGTTTAGAGGCAGCAACAGACTTAAACGACGGTAATTCAGAATGGCTAACTAACATTGATGAGCTTCATAACAGCTTTATTAAAGAGATGGATGATGACTTTAATACAGCAAATGCTATTTCAGTGCTATTCGAACTGGCTAAGCAAGCAAATGTATATCTACTCGAAAATACAACATCAAAAGAAGTAATTGAAGCATTCATTAATGAATTTAACCAATTAGGTGGAGCTTTAGGCTTAACATTTGACGCTCAAGAATTAGTAGATGAGGAAATTGAAAATCTCATTCAACAGCGAATTGATGCTCGTAAAAACCGTGACTTTAAATTAGCTGATCAGATTCGCGATGAATTAAAAGCTAAGAATATTATTTTAGAGGACACGGCTCAAGGAACGCGTTGGAAAAGAGGATGATTGTTTAATGACTGAAAAAAAGTTAGATGTAAAGCAGTTGAATAGCCTAGCATTAGCTTATATGGGTGATGCAGTATTCGACTTGCATGTAAGGAAACATTTGCTTGGGTTAGGGACAGTGCGCCCTAACCAGCTTCATAACAAAGCGAAAAAATATGTTTCAGCTAAAGCTCAAGCTCAGATTGTCTATCATTTTAAAGAAATTGAGTTCTTAGATGATGAAGAGCTAGCGGTGCTAAGAAGAGGACGTAATGCAAAATCAGGCACAGTTCCTAAAAACACGGATGTACAAACGTACCGCTATAGCACAGCGTTTGAAGCGTTAGTTGGCTATCATTACTTATTGGGTAACCATGAGCGTGCTCAGGAAATTATTACAAAAGCAATCTCTTTCATTTTTGAAGGAGAGGGAGGAAATTAATATGCAGCAGCAGGATTATATTATCGGACGAAATGCCGTATTAGAAGCATTAAAATCAGAAAGAGAAATTAACAAGTTATGGATTGCAGAGGGCTCTCAGGGGGGGTCCATGGGAGAAATTGTGAAATTTGCTAAACGAAACGGCGTATTAGTCCAGTATGTGCCTAAAAAGAAAATTGAACAAATGGTTCAAGGCACGCATCAAGGTGTATTAGCTCTAGTTGCGGCGTATTCATATGCTGAAATTGATGAACTGTTTGAAAAAGCAGCACAAAAAAATGAAGATCCTTTCTTTTTAGTACTAGATGAGTTAGAAGACCCGCACAACTTAGGTTCAATTATGAGAACAGCAGATGCAGTTGGTGCTCACGGGATTATTATTCCAAAGCGCAGATCTGTGGGGTTGACATCAACTGTAGCTAAATCATCAACTGGAGCTATTGAACATATTCCAGTTGCTCGCGTAACGAACTTAGCTCGCACTATTGATGAATTAAAGGAAAGAGGAGTATGGGTAGCTGGTACAGATGCAAAAGAAAGCGATGACTATCGAAACTTAGATGGTACAATGCCACTAGCTTTAGTTATTGGAAGTGAAGGTAAAGGAATGAGTCGCCTTGTTCGAGAAAAGTGTGACTTTTTAGTAAGGCTTCCGATGGTTGGTCACGTAACATCCTTAAATGCATCAGTAGCAGCAAGTTTATTGATGTATGAAGTGTATCGTAAACGTCACCCATTAGGAAGATAAAATGGATATTTTATTAGTAGATGGTTATAACATGATTGGTGCATGGCCTAACTTACGAAATCTACGTGACCATGATTTAGCGGGAGCCCGAGATTTGCTTATTGAAAAGCTTGCTGAGTACCAAGCTTATACAGGCTACCGTGTCATTGTGGTATTTGACGCACATATGGTTCAAGGAATTGAAAAGAAAGCTCATAACTATAAAATTGAAGTCGTTTTTACACGTGAAAATGAAACAGCTGATGAGTATATTGAAAAATTGGCTCAAGATTTAAATAACGTAGCGACACAGGTTCATGTTGCGACATCAGATTTTACTGAACAGTGGGCGATATTTGGTCAAGGAGCATTACGGAAATCCGCCCGGGAATTGTATAATGAAATTCAAGAGATTGAAAGATTTATTAAAATTGAAGTAAAGTCCATTCAAACGCAAAAGCCAGCGGCAAGGATTAAATTGCCTGACGGAGTTGCTGAAATTTTCGAAAAATGGAGACGCGGCGAGAAGTGAGGCTGTTGACGGTGGAGAATTAGCTACTGTATAATATTTCTATCTACTGTGCGGTCAGGGGGATCGATATGGGCGATAACTATGGGAGAAAACTTCATGCTCATTTCGAACAACAAGAAGATGAAGAAGTTGTCGAGCTTGTGCATAAAGGTGACATTGATGCATTAGAGTATTTGATTCACAAGTACAAGAATTTTGTTCGAGCTAAAGCACGGTCGTACTTTTTAATAGGGGCAGATAGAGAAGATATTATTCAAGAAGGCATGATAGGGTTATATAAAGCTATTCGTGACTTTAGAGAAGATAAGCTTACTTCATTTAAAGCGTTTGCTGAACTATGTATTACCAGGCAAATCATCACAGCGATTAAAACGGCTACAAGACAAAAGCATATTCCGCTAAATTCTTATGTGTCGTTGGACAAGCCTATTTACGATGAGGAATCTGATCGAACATTGCTAGATGTTATTTCGGGAACCAAGGTCATGAACCCAGAAGAACTCTTGATTAATAGAGAAAAGTTCGATGATATTGAATTAAAGATGGCAGAGCTTTTGAGTGATTTAGAAAGAAAAGTACTCGTATTGTATTTAGACGGTCGCTCTTATCAAGAAATCTCAGAAGATCTAAACCGCCATGTAAAATCAATCGATAATGCGTTGCAGCGAGTTAAACGTAAGCTAGAGCGCTACTTAGAAATCCGTGAAATTACCACGTAGCCTGTATTGACACAGGAAGAAAGTGTGTGATACTTTCTTATAGACATTATCACTTATATAGGTGGCTAACAAAATGCGTAAAAAAGTTGTAATGGCATGTGTAGAATGTGGTAGTCGCAACTATACAACGATGAAAAGTACAGAGCAAAGCAACATTCGTTTAGAGATGAAGAAGTTTTGCAAATCTTGCAACTCACATGTCCAGCATCGTGAAACAAAATAGATTAAAAAGCTGCACAGATTAATACCCCTTTTATTTTAATGGAGGTTACAAACATGAACCGTGTAGGGAAATTTTTGCGTGACGTTGGTCGTGAAATGAAGAAGGTCAGCTGGCCTAAACGAAATGAACTAGTTCGCTATACAATTACAGTTGTTTCTACAGTTATTTTCATGACCGTCTTTTTCGCAGTTGTCGATTATGGAATCTCATCATTGATTCGTTTAATCCCTTGAATAATTTAATGATAATCATGGTATAATGAAACTAAATGATGATTTCTTCTTAAAAAGCCCGGGTACGGGTTTTTTAATTTGTTTTGAGAATGATATGAACTAGAACAGGTGAATGTTCTAGTTCATCTTCTGTGCAATAGATACTTGAACACTTTATAGGAAGCTGGGAGGGAAGGACATTACGTCCTCAAAAATGGAGAAAAATTGGTATGTTGTTCATACTTATTCAGGGTATGAGAATAAAGTAAAGACGAATTTAGAAAAGCGTGTAGAAACAATGGGCATGCAAGATAAAATCTTCCGCGTGGTGGTACCTGAAGAAGAAGAAAGAGAAATTAAAAACAATAAAGAAAAGATAACGAAGAAGAAAGTATTTCCAGGTTATGTGTTAGTAGAGATTATTATGACAGATGATTCATGGTACGTGGTACGTAACACTCCTGGTGTAACAGGTTTCGTTGGGTCAGCTGGTTCAGGTTCTAAACCGACACCTCTATTACCAGAAGAAGTAGAAATGATTTTAAAGCAAATGGGTATGGATGAAAGTCATGCTGAATTTGACTTTGAGTTAAAAGAAACGGTTCTAGTTAAAGAAGGTCCGTTTGCGAACTTTGAAGGTACAATCGAAGAAATTGATACGGACAAGCGCAAAATTAAAGTTCATGTTGATATGTTCGGACGTCAAACACCTGTTGAGTTAGAGTTTACACAAATTGAAAAAATATAACCTTTAAAACCTTGCATTTCATCTGTTTTAATGTTAATATTTCATAAGTCAGTATGTCTCAATCTTGAGACTAAAACAACTATTTCTTTATTTTATATATAAAGAACTTGGAGTGGGAGGGCATCGCCCTATTACCACATCACGGACTTAAGGAGGTGTGTCTCGTGGCTAAAAAAGTAATTAAACTTGTAAAATTACAAATTCCTGCTGGTAAAGCAAACCCAGCACCACCAGTTGGTCCTGCATTAGGTCAAGCCGGTGTTAACATCATGGGATTCTGTAAAGAATTTAACGCTCGCACAGCTGATCAAGCTGGTTTAATCATTCCTGTTGAAATTACGGTATTTGAAGACCGTTCATTTACATTTATTACGAAAACTCCACCTGCTGCTGTATTACTTAAGAAAGCGGCTGGTATTGAGTCAGGTTCTGGTGAACCAAACCGTAATAAAGTTGCAACAGTCAAGCGTGACAAAGTACGTGAGATTGCTGAAACAAAAATGCCTGACCTAAACGCTGCTAACGTTGAGTCTGCAATGCGTATGGTAGAAGGTACAGCACGTAGCATGGGAATCGTAGTTGAAGACTAATCCCAAATGATTAGGTGTTAGAAGGTTGCGAGATAGGGATAGCTTCCGTTTCGCAACCTTTATTAGTGGGAGGTTATTCCGTTAATACCACATAAGGAGGAAAACAAAATGGCTAAAAAAGGTAAAAAGTACGTTGAAGCTGCGAAGCTTGTAGATCGTACACAAGCTTACTCAGTTCAAGAAGCAATTGAATTAGTAAAGAAAACAAACACAACTAAATTTGATGCAACTGTTGAAGTAGCATTCCGTTTAGGCGTTGACCCTAAGAAAGCTGACCAACAAATTCGTGGTGCAGTAGTACTTCCAAATGGTACTGGTAAAACTCAACGTGTATTAGTATTTGCTAAAGGTGAGAAAGCGAAAGAAGCAGAAGCTGCTGGAGCTGACTACGTTGGCGATTCTGATTACATCAACAAAATCCAACAAGGTTGGTTTGAATTTGACGTAATCGTTGCTACACCAGACATGATGGGTGAAGTTGGTAAACTTGGTCGTGTATTAGGACCAAAAGGTTTAATGCCAAACCCTAAAACTGGTACTGTAACATTCGATGTTGAGAAAGCTGTTAATGAAATCAAAGCTGGTAAAGTAGAATACCGCGTTGATAAAGCTGGTAACATCCACGTACCAATCGGTAAAGTATCATTCGAAGATAGCAAGTTAATTGAAAACTTCACTACAATCTTCGAAACTATGCAAAAAGCTAAGCCTGCAGCTGCAAAAGGAACATACATGAAGAACTTAGCTGTATCTTCAACTATGGGCCCTGGTATCAAAGTTGACATCGCAACTTTCAGCGCAGCTAACTAATTATTGGAAATAAATTGGTGTTGACTTTCTAAGTCCAACTGATTACAATAGATAATGTTGTTAAAAAAATAACATTTGTACCGTAGACAGTAGGTGCCTGTAAGGCTTAATTTCCTACCGAGGTGTGTGTGATAAATTAGTGAACGTTCTGATTCGCTTATAACACCTCCATGTCTTAGTTGTCATGGAGGTGTTTTATTTGCACCTTGTATGAGTGTACGGAAGGAAATCTACAGGAGGTGTAAAAATGAGCAACGTAATTGAACAAAAGAAACAAGTTGTTGATGAAATTGCTGACAAGCTTAAAGCAAGTGGATCAGCAATCGTAGTTGACTACCGTGGGTTAAATGTTGCTGAAGTAACTGAACTTCGTAAGCAATTACGTGACGCGGGAATTGAGTTCAAAGTATACAAAAACACTTTAACTCGCCGTGCTGTAGAAAAGGTTGAACTAAACAGCCTTAACGAAGCGCTAGTTGGTCCAAACGCAATTGCATTTGGTGGAGAAGACGTTATTGCTCCAGCTAAAATTCTTAACAGCTTCGCTAAAGAACACGAAGCGTTAGAAATTAAAGCTGGTGTTATCGAAGGTAATGTAGCAACTGTTGATGAAATTAAAGCTATTGCTGAACTTCCATCTCGCGAAGGCTTACTTTCTATGTTACTTAGCGTTCTTCAAGCTCCAATCCGCAACCTTGCTCTTGCTACAAAAGCTGTGGCAGATCAAAAAGAAGAACAAGGTGCATAATTTAGTCTGTTATATATAACACAATCACAAGGAGGAAATTAACAATGACTCAAGAACAAATCATTGAAGCAGTTAAAAATATGACTGTTTTAGAACTTAACGATTTAGTAAAAGCAATTGAAGAAGAATTTGGCGTAACTGCTGCTGCTCCTGTAGCTGTAGCTGGCGGTGCTGCTGGTGAAGCTGCTGCTGAGAAAACTGAATTTGACCTAGTACTTGAAAGTGCTGGCGGCCAAAAAATCAAAGTTATCAAAGTAGTACGTGAAATCACTGGTCTTGGCTTAAAAGAAGCTAAAGAAATCGTTGATAACGCTCCAAAAGCTCTTAAAGAAGGTATTTCTAAAGAAGAAGCTGAAGAAGCAAAAGCTAAACTTGAAGAAGTTGGCGCTTCTGTAGAAGTTAAGTAATTATTACTTAACATTTGATATGAAAAAGCTCGCTTATTCAAGCGAGCTTTTTTGCTTCTGTTTCTCTATTCGTTTATAGTATTAGAGGATGCCTTTTAGAAGGAGGAGTTCAGTTGACAGAACACTATTTTTCAAACACACCATCGGCTAGCAGTAATGAAGAGACATTTTCGTTTGAACTTCGAGGACAATCTTTTCGTTTCACTAGCGATCATGGTGTTTTCTCTAAAAAAGAAGTTGATTTTGGTTCTCGAGTGCTAATTGACAGCTTTGAGGTTAATAACGTAAAAGGTCCTATTCTAGACGTCGGCTGTGGATATGGTCCTATCGGTTTAGCGATGGCTAAACTTCATCCAGATGAGCAAGTGCATATGGTTGATGTTAACGAGCGCGCATTAGCTTTATCAGAAAAGAATGCAAAAGCTAATGGGATTGATAATGTTCAAATTTATCAGAGCTCTTGCTATAGTAATGTGAAAATTGATCATTTCTCTACTATTCTTACGAACCCACCAATTCGTGCTGGTAAAAAAATTGTACACGAAATTCTTGAAGGGGCATATAGCCATCTCGTTGAACAAGGTGAATTATGGGTCGTCATTCAAAAGAAACAGGGAGCTCCTTCCGCTTTAATGAAACTAGAGTCTCTATTTGAAGAAGTAGAGGTAGTAGAAAAGAAAAAAGGCTATTATATCATACGTGCTAAAAAATGTTGACTAATATTTTTTAGTATGTTAGCATTATAAAATGCCAATATATAAATATTCCATATAGGCCTCTGTTATACATAAAATTGCACGTATAATTTGAGAATGTATGGGAAAACTAATAAAATCAATAGTACGTTTTATGAAATTGTGGTTTTCTATTTAAAGAAACCATTTTTCTTTTGTTCAATAATAAACAATAGTTTATTATATGTCTTGAATAATAACGCTTGATTTGAGGGGTGAATCAGTTGACAGGTCAACTAGTTCAGTATGGACGCCACCGCCAGCGCAGAAGTTATGCTCGTATCAGTGAGGTTCTAGAATTACCAAACTTAATCGAGATTCAAACGGCTTCATACCAATGGTTTTTAGATGAAGGATTACGAGAAATGTTCCAGGATATTTCTCCAATCGATGATTTTACTGGTAATTTATCACTAGAATTTATTGACTACAGCTTAGGTGAGCCAAAGTATTCAGTAGAAGAGTCTAAAGAACGTGATGTAACTTATGCAGCACCTCTTCGTGTTAAGGTGCGTTTAATTAATAAAGAAACAGGTGAAGTAAAAGACCAAGATGTGTTTATGGGTGATTTCCCATTGATGACGGAAACTGGTACGTTTGTTATTAACGGTGCTGAGCGCGTTATCGTATCACAATTGGTACGTTCACCAAGCGTCTACTACAGTGGAAAAGTAGATAAAAATGGTAAAAAGGGATATACAGCTACTGTTATTCCAAACCGTGGAGCATGGTTAGAATATGAAACTGATGCAAAAGACGTCGTTTATGTGCGTATTGATCGTACTCGTAAACTTCCAGTATCAGTACTGTTACGTGCATTAGGTTTTGGTTCAGACCAAGAGATTATTGATCTAATTGGAGATAATGAGTACATCCGTAACACGCTTGAAAAAGATAACACGGAAAGTACAGAAAAAGCGCTACTAGAAATCTATGAGCGCTTACGTCCAGGTGAGCCACCAACTGTAGAAAATGCAAAATCATTGCTTGTATCTCGATTCTTTGATCCAAAGCGCTATGATTTAGCAAACGTTGGTCGTTACAAGATTAATAAAAAGCTTCATATTAAACATCGTTTGTTTAATCAAAAATTAGCAGAAACATTAGTTGATCATGAAACGGGTGAAATTATTGCTGAAAAAGGTGCAATGATTGATCGTCGTACATTAGATCGCTTAATTCCAATGCTTGAAAGTGGAGTAAACTTCAAAACTTATAGCCCAGTTGGCGGAGTTTTAGAAGACAATGTCACGTTACAATCTATCAAGATTTATGCTCCAAACGATCCGGATGGAGAGAAAGTTATTACAGTTTCTGGTAATGCTTACGTGACAGAAGAAGTAAAGAATATTACACCGGCTGATATTCTAGCATCAATTAGCTACTTCTTTAATTTACTTCACCAAGTAGGGGATACAGATGATATCGACCATTTAGGAAATCGTCGTCTTCGTTCTGTAGGGGAATTGTTGCAAAACCAATTCCGTATTGGTTTATCTCGTATGGAGCGTGTTGTTCGTGAGAGAATGTCTATTCAAGACACGAACACAATTACTCCTCAACAGTTAATCAATATTCGCCCTGTAATTGCTGCTATTAAAGAATTCTTTGGTAGCTCTCAGCTTTCTCAGTTCATGGACCAAACAAACCCGTTAGCTGAATTGACACATAAGCGCCGTCTGTCTGCATTAGGACCAGGTGGTTTGACTCGTGAGCGTGCTGGATTCGAAGTTCGTGACGTTCACTACTCTCACTATGGTCGTATGTGTCCAATCGAAACGCCTGAGGGACCAAACATTGGGTTAATTAACTCATTATCTTCTTATGCAAAAGTAAATAAATTCGGCTTTATTGAAACGCCATATCGTCGTATTGATCCTGAAACAGGTAAAGTTACGTCAAGAATTGATTACTTAACTGCTGATGAAGAAGATAACTATGTAGTTGCTCAAGCGAATGCACGCTTAGGTGAAGATGGTTCTTTCTTAGATGAAAATATTGTAGCCCGTTTCCGTGGTGAAAATACAGTTATCCGTCGTGATCGTTTAGATTACATGGACGTATCACCAAAGCAAGTAGTATCCGCGGCAACAGCTTGTATTCCATTCTTAGAGAATGATGACTCAAACCGTGCATTAATGGGTGCCAACATGCAACGTCAAGCAGTACCGTTGTTAAACCCAGAAGCGCCACTTGTTGGAACAGGTATGGAATATGTATCTGGTAAAGACTCAGGAGCTGCAGTTATCTGTAAGCACCCTGGTGTTGTTGAGCGCGTGGAAGCAAAACAAGTTTTTGTTCGTCGTTATGAAGAGGTAGACGGGCAAAAAGTTAAAGGTAACTTAGATAAATACAAGCTTCTTAAGTTTGTTCGTTCGAACCAAGGTACTTGCTACAACCAGCGTCCAATTGTTTCAGTTGGCGATGAAGTTGTAAAAGGTGAAATCCTAGCTGACGGCCCTTCTATGGAAAAAGGAGAGCTTGCATTAGGACGTAACGTTTTAGTAGGTTTCATGACTTGGGACGGATATAACTATGAGGATGCTATTATCATGAGTGAACGTCTTGTAAAAGACGATGTATATACTTCTGTTCATATTGAAGAATATGAGTCTGAGTCTCGTGATACGAAACTAGGACCAGAAGAAATTACACGTGATATTCCAAACGTGGGTGAAGATGCTCTTCGTAACCTAGATGAGCGTGGTATCATTCGCATTGGTGCCGAAGTTAAAGATGGTGATCTTTTAGTTGGTAAAGTAACGCCTAAAGGTGTTACGGAACTAACAGCTGAAGAGCGCTTATTACATGCAATCTTTGGTGAAAAAGCACGTGAGGTTCGCGATACTTCATTACGTGTACCACATGGTGGAGGCGGAATTATCCTTGATGTTAAAGTCTTCAATCGTGAAGATGGCGATGAGTTACCACCAGGTGTAAACCAACTTGTTCGCGTATATATCGTTCAGAAGCGTAAAATTTCTGAAGGTGACAAAATGGCCGGTCGTCACGGTAACAAAGGTGTAATCTCGCGTATTTTACCAGAGGAAGATATGCCTTACTTACCAGATGGAACCCCAATCGATATCATGTTAAACCCACTAGGGGTACCTTCTCGTATGAACATCGGGCAAGTATTAGAGCTTCATTTAGGTATGGCGGCTCGTAAACTTGGAATTCATGTTGCATCTCCAGTATTTGATGGTGCTCGTGAAGAAGATGTTTGGGCGACGATTGAAGAGGCAGGCATGTCACGTGATGCGAAAACTGTATTATACGATGGTCGTACAGGTGAACCTTTCGATAATCGTGTATCAGTAGGTATTATGTACATGATTAAACTTGCTCACATGGTAGACGATAAGCTTCACGCACGTTCTACTGGACCATATTCACTTGTTACCCAACAGCCATTAGGTGGTAAAGCGCAATTTGGTGGACAACGTTTTGGAGAGATGGAAGTATGGGCGCTGGAAGCATACGGTGCTGCTTATACGCTACAAGAGATTCTAACTGTGAAGTCGGATGATGTTGTTGGTCGTGTGAAAACATATGAAGCCATCGTAAAAGGCGAAAATATTCCAGAGCCAGGTATACCTGAATCATTCAAAGTATTAATTAAAGAATTACAAAGTTTAGGTATGGATGTAAAAATGCTTTCAGCTGATGAGCAAGAGATTGACATTGTAGATTCAGAGGATGATCAAGAACAACAATCCGAATCTATTATGTCTGATGTAGAACCAGAAGGAATTTCTGAAGGTCAAAAAGACCCTGTTATCAAAGAGTAAGGAATTACTTTCATATAAAAGTATACGCACGTTAAGGGAAAAAACCTGTAGATTAAAAGGGAGGTAGGCTCCTTGCTAGATGTAAATAACTTTGAGTATATGAAAATTGGTCTAGCTTCGCCAGATAAAATTCGCTCTTGGTCATACGGTGAGGTAAAAAAACCGGAAACGATCAACTATCGTACATTAAAACCTGAAAAAGATGGTTTGTTTTGTGAGCGCATCTTTGGTCCACAAAAGGACTGGGAGTGCCACTGTGGTAAATACAAACGCGTTCGTTACAAAGGCGTAGTATGTGACCGCTGTGGAGTAGAAGTAACAAGAGCAAAAGTACGTCGTGAACGTATGGGACATATTGAACTAGCTGCACCTGTTTCACATATTTGGTACTTCAAAGGTATCCCTAGCCGCATGGGACTTGTCTTAGACATGTCCCCTCGTGCGCTAGAGGAAATTATCTATTTTGCTTCATATGTTGTAACAGATGCTGGTGATACACCGCTTGAAAAGAAACAGCTATTATCTGAAAAAGAATATCGTGCATATCGTGAAAAGTACGGAAAAACTTTCCATGCAGCGATGGGTGCGGAAGCTGTTAAGAAATTATTACAAGACATCGATCTTGACAAAGAAGTAGATGCTCTAAAAGAAGAGCTTAAAACTGCTCAAGGTCAACGTCGTACACGTGCAATTAAGCGTTTAGAAGTGTTGGAAGCTTTCCGTCACTCTGGTAATGAGCCTTCTTGGATGATCTTAGATGTTTTACCGGTTATCCCACCGGAACTTCGTCCAATGGTTCAATTAGATGGTGGACGTTTTGCAACTTCTGACCTAAATGATTTATATCGTCGTGTAATTAACCGTAACAACCGCTTAAAACGTTTACTAGATCTTGGAGCTCCTAGCATTATCGTTCAAAACGAAAAGCGTATGCTTCAAGAAGCTGTAGATGCTTTAATCGATAACGGTCGTCGTGGGCGCCCTGTAACAGGTCCTGGTAACCGTCCGTTAAAATCTCTTTCACATATGTTAAAAGGTAAGCAAGGACGCTTCCGTCAAAACTTACTGGGTAAACGTGTTGACTACTCTGGGCGTTCTGTAATCGTTGTAGGACCGAACTTAAAGATGTACCAATGTGGTTTACCAAAAGAAATGGCGTTAGAACTATTTAAGCCGTTTGTTATGAAAGAGTTAGTTGAGCGTGGTCTAGCTCATAACATCAAGAGTGCGAAACGTAAAATCGAGCGCGTTCAACCTGAAGTATGGGACGTATTAGAATCGGTTATTAAAGAGCATCCAGTTCTGTTAAACCGTGCACCTACGCTTCACAGACTTGGTATCCAAGCGTTTGAACCTACATTAGTAGAAGGTCGTGCAATCCGTCTACATCCACTTGTATGTACAGCATACAATGCGGACTTTGATGGTGACCAAATGGCCGTTCACGTACCGTTATCTGCAGAAGCACAAGCAGAAGCGCGCATCTTAATGTTAGCAGCGCAAAACATCCTGAATCCAAAAGATGGTAAACCAGTTGTTACACCATCTCAAGATATGGTATTAGGTAACTACTACTTAACACTTGAGCGTGAAGACGCAGTGGGTGAAGGTATGGTATTTAAAGATACAAATGAGGCGTTGCTGGCATACCAAAACGGATATGTACATTTACATACTCGTGTTGGTGTATACGCTGGTTCTTTAAATAACCAAACATTTACTGAAGCACAAAATCAACAATTGTTAGTGACGACTGTAGGTAAGCTTGTATTTAACGAAATCTTACCGGAATCATTCCCGTATATTAACGAACCAACAAGAGAAAACCTTGAAGTTAAGACACCGGATAAATACTTTGTTGAAAAAGGTGCTGACGTAAAAGAATTTATTAAAAATCAACCTGCAATTGCACCATTTAAGAAAAAAATCTTAGGTAATATCATTGCTGAAGTATTCAAACGCTTTAAGATTACTGAAACGTCTAAAATGCTTGATCGCATGAAAGACTTAGGTTTCAAATATTCTACTAAAGCTGGTATTACAGTTGGTGTAGCAGATATCGTTGTATTAGGTGAAAAAGAAGGTATCTTACAAGAAGCGCAAGCTAAAGTAGATAATGTTCTAAAACAATTCCGTCGTGGTTTAATTACTGAAGATGAGCGTTATGATCGCGTAATCTCAATTTGGAGTAGTGCGAAAGACGTTATCCAAGGTAAGCTGATGGAATCCTTAGATAAACGAAATCCAATCTTTATGATGAGTGACTCTGGTGCCCGTGGTAACGCATCTAACTTCACGCAGCTTGCTGGTATGCGTGGTCTGATGGCTAACCCGTCTGGACGTATCATCGAGTTACCAATCAAATCAAGTTTCCGTGAAGGTTTAACAGTATTAGAATACTTTATCTCTACTCACGGTGCGCGTAAAGGTCTTGCTGATACAGCCCTTAAAACAGCTGACTCAGGTTATCTTACTCGCCGTCTTGTTGATGTGGCTCAAGATGTTATCGTTCGTGATGATGATTGCGGTACAGACCGAGGAATCTTGGCTGTTGCAATCAAAGAAGGCACGGAGGAAATCGAAAAGCTGGATGAGCGTCTAATTGGACGTTATGCACGTAAAACTGTTGTTCATCCAGAAACAAACGAAGTACTTGTAGCAGAAAATGAATTAATTACAGAAGATCTAGCTGAAGAAATTGTAAATGCTGGTGTTGAAGAAGTATGGATTCGTTCTGCGTTTACTTGTAACACTCGTCATGGAGTATGTAAAAAATGTTACGGACGTAACTTGGCAACTGGTTCAGAAGTTGAAGTTGGTGAAGCAGTTGGTATTATCGCTGCTCAATCAATCGGTGAGCCAGGTACACAGTTAACGATGCGTACATTCCATACTGGTGGGGTTGCCGGAGATGACATCACTCAAGGTTTACCTCGTATCCAAGAGATCTTTGAAGCTCGTAACCCTAAAGGCCAAGCTGTTATTTCAGAAATCGAAGGTACCGTTACTTCAATTACTGAAGGACGTGACCGTCAGCATGAAATTACAGTTCAAGGTGACATTGAAACACGCTCTTACACAGCTCCTTACAGTGCACGCTTGAAGGTAGCTGAAGGCCAAGAGATTGCTCGTGGTCAAGAGTTAACAGAAGGTTCAATTGATCCGAAAGAGTTATTAAAAGTAAAAGATATCACTGCTGTTCAAGAATACCTGCTACGTGAAGTACAAAAAGTATACCGTATGCAAGGGGTAGAAATTGGTGATAAGCACGTTGAAGTAATGGTACGCCAAATGCTTCGTAAAGTGAGAGTAATGGATTCTGGAGATACAGATGTATTACCAGGTTCACTATTAGATATTCACCAATTCACTGATGCTAACGAAAAAGTGTTACTAGAGGGCAATCGTCCAGCTACTGGTCGACCTGTACTACTTGGTATCACAAAAGCATCTCTTGAAACGGATTCCTTCTTATCAGCAGCATCATTCCAAGAAACTACTCGTGTTCTTACAGATGCAGCTATTAAAGGAAAACGTGATGAACTATTAGGTCTTAAAGAGAACGTTATTATTGGTAAACTTGTTCCTGCTGGTACTGGTATGACGAGATATCGTAATGCTGAACCAGTTAAAAATCAGGTTGAAGAGCCAGTAACAATCGATTAATAAGTAGTCATTTTTCTAGAATGGATGTTTTTTTAAAAAAACTGCATCGTGCAGTTGACATCCATTCTAGGGAATGATACTATATCAAAGGTGCTCCTATAAACTACCTGTTGCTTTGGAGGATATGATAATGTCTTATGAAAAAGTATCACAGGCTGATCATATTATTGTAGGAACTAAGCAGACAGTGAAAGCTTTAAAAAAAGGAATTGTAAAGGAAGTTATACTTGCGGATAATGCAGACACCTACATTACCGACTTGGTAGTGAAAGTTGCTGTGCAAGAAAATACCCCTTACAGTTTTGTTAACTCTATGAAAGAGCTTGGAAAAGCTTGTGGAATAGAAGTAGATGCGGCAGCTGTTGCAATTATTAGTTAACACGTTTTTGGACTAGTGTTCAAAGACTTTGTTTTTTGCTAAAAAATGAACCACCTGGATGTGTGGTCTTACAAAAGCTGAAAGGAGGAAATTCAAATGCCTACTATTAATCAACTAATCCGTAAAGGTCGTGTGAGCAAGGTTCAAAAATCTGACTCACCTGCTTTAAACAAAGGTTACAACAGCTTTAAAAAAGCTCAAACTAACCAGTCTTCTCCACAAAAACGTGGTGTATGTACACGTGTGGGTACTATGACACCGAAGAAACCGAACTCGGCTCTTCGTAAATATGCTCGTGTACGTTTAACTAACGGTATCGAGGTTACTGCTTATATCCCAGGTATTGGTCACAATTTACAAGAACACAGCGTGGTACTTATCCGCGGTGGACGTGTAAAAGATTTACCAGGGGTACGTTACCATATCGTACGTGGTGCGTTAGATACTGCTGGTGTGGATGGCCGTATGCAAGGTCGTTCTAAATATGGTACTAAGCGACCAAAAGCAGCTAAAAAATAATATAAACAACAAATAGAATTATTCTCATAAGTGAAAGGAGGAAATTAGAATGCCACGTAAGGGTCCTGTTGCAAAGAGAGACGTATTACCAGATCCAATTTACAATTCAAAGCTTGTATCACGCTTAATCAACAAAATGATGCTTGATGGAAAGCGCGGTAAATCACAAGCTATTCTTTATAGAGCATTCGATCTAGTACAAGAGCGCAGTGGTAAAGAAGCTATGGAAGTATTCGACCAAGCTCTTAAAAACATCATGCCTGTATTAGAAGTTAGAGCACGCCGTGTAGGGGGTTCTAACTACCAAGTTCCTGTAGAAGTACGTCCAGAGCGTCGTACAACTCTAGGTCTTCGTTGGTTAGTAAACTATGCTCGTCTTCGTGGAGAAAAAACGATGGAAGAGCGTTTAGCTAACGAAATCCTTGACGCAGCTAACAACACTGGTGCTGCAGTTAAGAAACGTGAAGATACTCATAAAATGGCAGAAGCGAACAAAGCGTTTGCTCACTACCGTTGGTAATCTTTTAACGAATCAATTAAAAAAACTAATTATAATATGGAAGGAGAAATACCTAACATGGCAAGAGAGTTCTCCTTAGAAAACACTCGTAATATTGGTATCATGGCTCATATTGATGCTGGTAAAACAACAACAACTGAGCGTGTTCTTTATTATACTGGTCGTATCCATAAAATTGGTGAAACTCATGAAGGAGCTTCACAAATGGACTGGATGGAGCAGGAGCAAGAGCGTGGTATTACAATCACGTCTGCTGCAACAACTGCTTCTTGGAAAGGTCACCGTGTTAACATCATCGATACTCCTGGACACGTAGACTTCACTGTAGAAGTTGAACGTTCACTTCGTGTACTTGATGGTGCGGTGGCAGTTCTTGATGCTCAATCTGGTGTTGAGCCTCAAACAGAAACTGTATGGCGTCAGGCTACTACATACGGTGTACCGCGTGTAGTATTCGTAAACAAAATGGATAAAATCGGTGCTGACTTCTTGTACTCTGTTAAAACGATTCATGATCGTTTAGGTGCAAATGCTCACCCAATCCAATTGCCAATCGGTGCTGAAGATCAATTCACGGGAATCATTGACTTAGTGGAAATGAAAGCTTACCACTACGGTAATGACCTAGGAACTGATATTCAAGAAATTGAGATCCCAGAAGAATACAAAGAATTAGCTGAAGAATATAATGCTAAACTTGTAGAAGCTGCTGCAGAACTTGATGAAGAATTAATGATGAAGTATCTTGAAGAAGGCGAGCTTAGCGTTGAAGAACTAAAAGCTGCTATCCGTAAAGGTACTTGTGACGTTGAATTCTACCCAGTTCTTTGTGGATCAGCGTTCAAAAACAAAGGTGTACAATTAATGTTGAACTCGGTAATTGATTACTTACCAGCTCCAACAGATGTACCAGCAATCAAAGGTATCACTCCTGATACTGATGAAGAAGTTGTACGTCCATCTAGCGACGACGCTCCATTCTCAGCTTTAGCGTTTAAAGTAATGACAGATCCATACGTAGGGAAATTAACATTCTTCCGCGTATATTCTGGAATTCTTAACTCTGGTTCTTATGTACAGAACTCTACAAAAGGTAAGCGTGAGCGTGTAGGACGTATCCTACAAATGCATGCTAACTCTCGTGAAGAGATTTCAGCTGTATATGCTGGAGATATCGCTGCTGCTGTAGGTTTGAAAGATACTACTACTGGTGACACTTTATGTGATGAAAAGAATCTTGTTATTCTTGAGTCTATGGAGTTCCCAGAGCCAGTTATTTCATTATCTGTTGAGCCTAAGTCAAAAGCTGACCAAGATAAGATGACAACTGCTCTTCAAAAACTACAAGAAGAAGATCCAACTTTCCGTGCGGAAACTAACACAGAGACTGGTCAAATCATCATCTCTGGTATGGGTGAACTTCACTTAGATATCATCGTTGACCGTATGCGTCGCGAGTTCAAAGTAGAAGCTAACGTTGGTGCTCCTCAAGTAGCATACCGTGAAACTTTCCGCGGTTCTGCGAAAGTTGAAGGTAAATTTGCACGTCAATCTGGTGGTCGTGGACAATTCGGTCACGTTTGGATTGAGTTTGAACCGAACGAAGAAGGTAAAGGCTTCGAATTCGAAAACAAAATTGTTGGTGGTGTAGTTCCACGTGAATACATCCCTGCAGTTCAAGCTGGTCTTGAAGATGCACTTCAAAACGGTGTATTAGCAGGTTACCCAGTAATCGATGTTAAAGCTGCTTTAGTAGACGGTTCTTACCATGACGTTGACTCAAGTGAGATGGCGTTTAAAATTGCCGCTTCTATGGCACTTAAAAACGCAGTTTCAAAATGTAACCCAGTTATTCTTGAGCCAATGATGAAAGTTGAAGTTGTAATTCCTGATGAGTACTTAGGTGACATCATGGGTGACATCACTTCTCGTCGTGGACGTGTAGAAGGTATGGAAGCTCGCGGAAACGCTCAAGTAGTACGCGCATTCGTACCACTTTCTGAAATGTTTGGTTATGCAACTGCATTACGTTCTAATACTCAAGGTCGTGGAAACTACTCTATGCACTTTGATCATTATGAAGAAGTACCAAAGTCTATTTCAGAAGAAATTATTAAAAAAAATAAAGGTGAATAATTGATTTTCACTCTTTATTAAAGTATAACTACTTATGTACGCTGTGAAAGTGGAGTTGATTCCTTTTCACGGCCTCATAAATTTACATTATAAGAAATTAAGGAGGCGTTACGAATGGGTAAAGAAAAATTCGACCGTTCAAAAACACATGCCAATATTGGTACAATTGGTCACGTTGACCATGGTAAAACAACTTTAACAGCTGCTATCACTACTGTACTTGCTAAGAAAAGCGGTAAAGGTGCAGCTATGGCTTATGACATGATCGACGCTGCTCCAGAAGAGCGCGAGCGTGGAATCACAATCTCAACTGCACACGTTGAGTATGAAACTGACACTCGTCACTATGCACACGTTGACTGCCCAGGACATGCTGACTACGTTAAAAACATGATCACTGGTGCTGCACAAATGGATGGCGGTATCTTAGTAGTATCTGCTGCTGATGGCCCAATGCCACAAACTCGTGAGCACATCCTTCTTTCTCGTCAAGTAGGTGTTCCATACCTAGTTGTATTCTTAAACAAATGTGACATGGTAGACGATGAAGAGTTACTTGAATTAGTAGAAATGGAAGTACGTGACCTTCTTTCTGAATACGACTTCCCAGGTGACGATGTACCGGTAATCAAAGGTTCTGCTCTTAAAGCTCTTGAAGGAGATGCTGATTGGGAAGCTAAAATCATCGAGCTTATGGACGCTGTTGATGAGTACATCCCAACTCCAGAGCGTGACACTGAAAAACCATTCATGATGCCAGTTGAGGACGTATTCTCAATCACTGGTCGTGGTACAGTTGCTACTGGTCGTGTTGAGCGTGGACAAGTTAAAGTTGGTGACGTTGTAGACATCATCGGTTTAGCTGAAGAATCAAAATCTACTACTGTAACTGGTGTAGAAATGTTCCGTAAGCTTCTTGACTATGCTGAAGCTGGTGACAACATCGGTGCTTTACTTCGCGGTGTTTCTCGTGAAGATATCCAACGTGGACAAGTACTAGCTAAACCAGGTACAATCACTCCACACACTAAATTCAAAGCTGAAGTATACGTTCTTTCTAAAGAAGAAGGTGGACGTCACACTCCATTCTTCAGCAACTACCGTCCTCAGTTCTACTTCCGTACAACTGATGTAACTGGTATTTGTAACTTACCAGAAGGCGTAGAAATGGTAATGCCTGGCGACAACATCGAAATGACTGTTGAACTTATCGCTCCAATCGCGATTGAAGAAGGTACTAAATTCTCAATCCGTGAAGGTGGACGTACAGTAGGCGCTGGCGTTGTAGCTACAATCACTGAGTAATCTTTTACTCTTTAAAAAAGAAGCAGGAAATCCTGCTTCTTTTTTTTGGTCATAAAAGGTAAATAGAGAATTTATGATTGCACTTGCATTGTGTATTTGTTTTATATATAATGAAAAAAGTGCGCAACAGAAAAAAAGTTTTATATTTTATATAAAAGACTGTTGCAATACCGACCCATTTTTAGTACAATAAGAATGTTGGTCTTTGACTGCGATGATGCGGAAGGTTGCCGACACACCCGGCTGCTTTGCCATGGCGAGTGTGGGGAAATTTCCGCGGAGAATGTCTATTTAGAAAGATAGGCGAAAAAGGAGGGAAAATAATGGCAAAAGAAAAAATTCGCATTCGTTTAAAAGCATACGATCACAGAATTCTTGATCAATCAGCTGAGAAAATCGTAGAAACTGCTAAACGCTCTGGCGCTACAGTATCTGGTCCGATTCCGTTGCCAACTGAGAAATCAGTTTATACAATTCTACGTGCTGTGCACAAATATAAAGATTCTCGTGAGCAATTCGAAATGCGCACGCATAAACGCTTAATTGATATCGTGAATCCAACACCACAAACTGTTGATTCATTAATGCGTTTAGATTTACCATCTGGTGTAGATATCGAAATTAAACTTTAATTTAAAATAAAGAATGAAGACATACTTAGGAGGTGTGACTAATGGCCAAAGGAATCTTAGGAAGAAAGATCGGTATGACTCAAGTATTCGCTGAAAACGGTGATTTAATCCCTGTAACAGTAATTGAAGCTACTCCAAACGTAGTTCTTCAAGTTAAAAACGCTGAGACAGACAGTTACGAAGCAATCCAATTAGGTTTTGAAGATATTCGTGAGAAATTATCTAACAAACCTGCTAAAGGACACGCTTCTAAAGCTAATACTGCTCCTAAGCGCTTCATCCGTGAGTTACGCGGAGTGAACGCTTCAGAATATGAAGTTGGTCAAGAAGTCAAGGTTGATATTTTCGCAGAAGGCGATGTAATCGATGTAACAGGAGTTTCAAAAGGTAAAGGTTTCCAAGGTGCTATTAAACGCCACGGACAATCTCGTGGACCAATGTCTCACGGTTCTCGTTACCACCGTCGCCCAGGTTCAATGGGTCCTGTTGCTCCAAACCGCGTATTCAAAGGTAAATTATTACCAGGACGCATGGGTGGAGAGCGCATTACAGTTCAAAACTTATCAATCGTAAAAGTTGACGTAGAACGCAACCTTTTATTAGTAAAAGGTAACGTGCCAGGAGCTAGAAAGTCTCTAGTAACTGTGAAATCTGCGGTTAAATCTAAATAATAATTCTTCGAGAAAGGAGGAATAACCAATGCCAAAAGTAGCATTGTTTAACCAAGACGGTAAAAACGTTGGTGAAATCGAATTACAAGATGCCGTATTCGGTATCGAACCTAATAACAAAGTACTTTTTGATGCAATCATCATGCAACGTGCAGCGATGCGTCAAGGTACTTCTAAAGTAAAAAATCGTTCTGAAGTACGTGGTGGTGGTCGTAAGCCATGGCGTCAAAAAGGTACTGGTCGTGCACGTCAAGGATCTATCCGTTCTCCACAATGGCGTGGTGGTGGCGTAGTATTTGGTCCAGTTCCAAGAAGCTATAGCTACAAATTACCTAAAAAAGTTCGTCGTTTAGCTATTAAGTCTGCTTTATCTACAAAAGTTCAAGATAACAGCATTGTTGTACTTGAAGCTTTATCTTTTGATGCTCCAAAAACAAAAGAGATGGTAGCAGTTCTTAAAAACCTAACAGTAGAGCGCAAAGCATTAGTAGTAACTGCTGATCTTAACGAAAATGTTGCACTTTCAGCACGTAACATTCCTGGTGTAACAGTTGTTACAGCTAACGGATTAAGCGTATTAGACGTTGTTAATCACGATAAGCTTGTAATCACTAAAGACGCAGTTGAAAAAGTAGAGGAGGTGCTTGCATAATGAAAGATCCTCGTGATATTATTAAGCGCCCCGTAATTACAGAACGTTCAACAGACTTAATGACTGAGAAGAAATACACTTTTGAAGTTGATGTAAAAGCTAATAAAACTGAAGTTAAAGATGCGATCGAAAGAATCTTTGACGTAAAAGTTGAAAAAGTAAATGTCATGAACTACAAAGGTAAATTCAAACGTGTAGGTCGTTATAGCGGTCTTACAAACCGTCGTCGTAAAGCGGTAGTAACGCTAACTCAAGAAAGCAACGAAATCGAATTCTTCGAAGCTTAAGATTAATAGAGAAGGAGGGAAATTGAGATGGCGATTAAAAAGTACAAACCAACCTCAAATGGTCGTCGTGGTATGTCGGTTTCAGATTTCGCTGAAATCACTACTGACAAACCAGAAAAATCGTTACTTGCACCTGTTACACGCAAAGGTGGTCGTAACAACCAAGGTAAAATCACTGTTCGTCACCAAGGTGGTGGGCACAAACGTCAATACCGTATCATCGACTTTAAACGTGATAAAGATGGAATACCTGGACGCGTTGCTACAGTCGAGTATGATCCAAACCGTTCAGCAAACATCGCATTAATCAATTATGCTGATGGTGAAAAACGTTACATTCTTGCTCCTAAAAACCTTAAAGTAGGTATGGAAGTTATGTCAGGTACTGAAGCTGACATTAAAGTAGGTAACGCTCTTCCACTAGCAAACATTCCTGTTGGTACAGTAGTACACAACATCGAATTAAAACCAGGTAAAGGTGGACAATTAGTACGTTCAGCAGGTGCTTCTGCACAAGTACTTGGTAAAGAAGGTAAATACGTATTAGTACGTTTAACTTCTGGTGAAGTTCGCATGATCCTAGCTACTTGCCGCGCTACTGTAGGTCAAGTAGGTAATGAACAACACGAACTAATCAACATTGGTAAAGCTGGTCGTTCTCGTTGGTTAGGTATCCGTCCAACTGTTCGTGGTTCTGTAATGAACCCTAATGATCACCCACACGGTGGTGGTGAAGGACGTTCACCTATCGGACGTAAGTCTCCAATGAGTCCATGGGGCAAACCAACACTTGGATTTAAAACTCGTAAGAAGAAAAATAAATCCGATAAATTTATCGTTCGTCGTCGTAAAAAATAACGGGATTGAGCTACGGTTCAAGCGAACCGTAGAACAATCACGAAGGGAGGTTCACTTATGGGTCGCAGCTTAAAAAAAGGACCTTTTGTTGATGGACACTTAATTAATAAAATTGAGAAGTTAAATGAAACAGACAGCAAACAAGTTGTTAAGACTTGGTCTCGTCGTTCAACTATTTTTCCTCAATTCATTGGTCACACTATTGCTGTATATGACGGTCGTAAACATGTACCTGTTTATGTAACTGAAGATATGGTAGGTCATAAACTTGGTGAATTCGCACCAACTCGTACTTATAAAGGTCACGCAAGTGACGATAAGAAAACAAGACGCTAATATGAGAGGAGGCTTTTAAATGCAAGCTAAAGCTGTTGCGAGAACAGTACGTATTGCTCCTCGTAAAGTTCGTTTAGTTGTAGATTTAATTCGAGGTAAGCAAGTGGGTGAAGCATTAGCAGTGCTACTTCACACGCCTAAGGCTGCTTCTCCGGTTGTTGAGAAACTATTAAAATCTGCTATTGCCAATGCAGAACACAATTATGAAATGGACGCTAACAACTTAGTTGTTTCTGAAGTTTTTGTTGACGAAGGTCCAACTTTAAAACGTTTCCGTCCACGTGCTCAAGGTCGTGCAAGCCAAATTAACAAACGCACAAGCCACATTACAATCGTGGTATCAGAAAAGAAGGAGGGATAATTCATGGGTCAAAAGGTAAATCCAGTTGGTCTACGCGTCGGCATCATCCGTGATTGGGAATCAAGATGGTTCGCTGGTAAAGACTATGCTGACTTATTACATGAAGACTTAAAAGTACGTGAATATATCGCTAAACGTCTTAACGATGCAGCTGTTTCTAAAGTAGAAATCGAACGTGCTGCTAACCGTTTAAACGTAACGATCCACACTGCAAAACCTGGTATGGTAATTGGTAAAGGTGGTACTGAAGTTGAAGCACTTCGTAAAGCTCTTAACCAATTAACAGGCAAGCGTGTACACATCAACATTTTAGAAATTAAAAGAGCTGACTTAGATGCTAAGCTTGTTGCTGAAAACATCGCTCGTCAACTTGAAAATCGTGTATCATTCCGTCGTGCGCAAAAGCAATCAATTCAACGCACAATGCGTGCTGGTGCACAAGGTATCAAAACAATGGTATCTGGTCGTCTAGGCGGAGCTGACATTGCTCGCTCTGAATACTATAGTGAAGGTACAGTTCCACTTCATACACTTCGCGCTGATATCGATTATGCTCATGCTGAAGCAGATACAACTTACGGTAAGCTTGGCGTGAAAGTATGGATCTATCGTGGAGAAGTCCTTCCTACTAAAAAGAAATCTGAGGAAGGAGGAAAATAATAATGTTATTGCCAAAACGCGTTAAATATCGTCGCGAACACCGCGGAAAAATGCGAGGACGTGCAAAAGGTGGTACTGAAGTACACTTCGGTGAGTTCGGTTTACAAGCTTTAGAAGCTTCTTGGATTACAAACCGTCAAATCGAATCTGCTCGTATCGCTATGACTCGTTACATGAAACGTGGCGGTAAAGTATGGATTAAAATTTTCCCTTCTAAACCTTATACTGCTAAACCACTAGAAGTGCGCATGGGTTCTGGTAAAGGTGCACCTGAAGGTTGGGTAGCTGTTGTTAAGCCTGGTAAAGTAATGTTTGAAATCTCAGGCGTATCTGAAGAAGTTGCTCGTGAAGCATTACGTTTAGCAGCTCACAAGCTACCAGTAAAGTGTAAGTTTGTAAAACGTGAAGAAATTGGTGGTGAATCTAATGAAAGCTAATGAAATTCGTGACCTTACCACTGCCGAAATTGAACAAAAAGTTAAAGCTTTAAAAGAAGAGTTATTCAACCTTCGTTTCCAATTAGCGACTGGACAATTAGAGAATACTACTCGTATTCGCGAAGTACGCAAAGCGATTGCTCGCATGAAGACTGTAGTTCGTGAAAGAGAGATCGCTGCTAATAAATAATAAGTCTGAGAGGAGGCTTTCAGAATGAGTGAACGCAATCAACGTAAAGTTTACACTGGCCGCGTAGTTTCTGACAAAATGGATAAGACTGTTACTGTTCTTGTAGAAACATACAAAAAGCATTCGCTTTACGGTAAACGTGTAAAGTACTCAAAAAAGTTCAAAGCTCACGATGAGAATAACACAGCTAAAGTGGGCGATATCGTGAAAATCATGGAAACTCGTCCGTTATCAGCTACTAAACGTTTCCGTCTAGTAGAAGTTGTAGAAGAAGCTGTTATTATCTAATAGTGAAAGACAGATCGGATAAGAATGATTCATCCGAAGGGAGGTTTCGTACATGATTCAACAAGAATCTCGTTTAAAAGTTGCAGACAACTCTGGTGCGCGTGAAGTACTTACTATCAAAGTATTAGGTGGTTCTGGTCGTAAGACAGCTAATATTGGTGATGTTATCGTTTGTACGGTGAAACAAGCAACACCAGGAGGCGTTGTTAAAAAAGGTGACGTTGTTAGAGCAGTAGTAGTACGTACAAAACGCGGTGTTCGTCGTAACGACGGTTCATATATCCGTTTTGACGAAAATGCTTGCGTAATCATCCGTGACGATAAGAGTCCACGTGGTACTCGTATCTTTGGACCAGTTGCTCGTGAATTACGTGACAACAACTTCATGAAGATCGTATCTTTAGCTCCAGAAGTTATCTAATTATATATTAATGAATAAAAACAAAATGCCTTTTAAGGAGGTGCGAATAGGATGCATGTAAAAAAGGGCGACAAAGTAGTGGTTATCTCTGGTAAAGATAAAGGCAAACAAGGCGAAGTACTTGCTGCTTTTCCAAAGAAAAACCGTGTACTTGTAGAAGGCGTAAACGTAGTGAAAAAACACTCTAAACCTTCTCAAGTAAATCCACAAGGTGGAATCGTTAGCCAAGAGGCACCTATCCACGTATCTAACGTAATGCCATTAGATCCGAAATCTGGTGAGCCAACACGTGTTGGTTACAAAGTAATCGACGGCAAAAAGGTACGTGTAGCAAAAAAATCTGGTGAAACTTTAGATAAATAATTATTGAAATGTGAAGGGAGGTATAGTTCACATGAACCGTCTTAAAGAGAAATTTACAAAAGAAATTACACCTGCTCTAGTGAGCAAGTTTAATTATGAATCTGTAATGCAAGTGCCAAAGATCGAAAAGATCGTTATTAACATGGGTATCGGTGAGGCTGTTTCTAACTCAAAAGCTTTAGATAACGCTGTTGAAGAATTAGCTGACATCACTGGTCAAAAACCTATCGTAACTCGTGCTAAGAAATCTATTGCAGGTTTCCGTCTACGTGAAGGTATGCCAATCGGTGCTAAAGTAACTTTACGCGGCGAGCGCATGTATGAGTTCTTCGATAAATTAGTTTCAGTTTCACTTCCACGTGTACGTGATTTCCGTGGAGTATCTAAAAAAGCATTTGATGGTCGTGGAAACTACACATTAGGTGTTAAAGAGCAATTGATCTTCCCAGAGATCGATTATGATAAAGTGAGCAAAGTTCGTGGTATGGATATCGTTATTGTTACAACAGCAAACACTGATGAAGAAGCTCGTGAGCTTTTAACTCAGTTCGGTATGCCATTCCAGAAGTAATAACTGCCAACGTTAAGCAGAGGAGGCGAAAATGTGGCTAAAAAATCAATGATTGCGAAGCAAAAACGCCAGCAGAAGTTCAAAGTACAAGAGTACACACGTTGCGAACGTTGTGGACGTCCACACTCAGTACTACGTAAATTCAAGCTTTGCCGTATTTGTTTCCGTGAGCTTGCTTATAAAGGTCAAATTCCTGGTGTTAAAAAAGCTAGTTGGTAAAACCCAAGTTTGGGAAGGAGGTAAATTAATATGGTAATGACTGATCCTATTGCAGATTTACTAACTCGTATCCGCAATGCGAACATGGTTCGTCATGAAAAAATCGAAGTTCCTGCTTCTAACATTAAGAAGCAAATTGCAGAAATCCTTAAGCGTGAGGGTTTTGTGCGTGATGTAGAATACATCGAAGATAACAAACAAGGTATCATCCGTATCTTCTTAAAATACGGTGCAAACAATGAGCGTGTAATTACAGGCTTAAAACGTATCAGTAAACCTGGTCTACGTGTTTATGCAAAAACAAACGAAGTACCTCGTGTACTTAACGGTTTAGGAATTGCAATCGTTTCTACTTCTCAAGGTGTTTTAACTGACAAAGAAGCTCGTCAAAAACAAACAGGTGGAGAAGTATTAGCATACGTTTGGTAATAAGTTTTTAAAGTGAATGGAGGTGTAAGTTATGTCACGTGTTGGTAAAAAGCCTTTAGAACTTCCTGCAAGTGTTACAGTTACAAACGAAAACAACACTGTAACTGTAAAAGGGCCAAAGGGTGAATTGACTCGTACATTCCACCCTGAGATTGAAATCAAAGTTGAAGATAACGTATTAGTTGTAACTCGTCCTAGCGACAACAAGGAGCACCGTGCTCTTCACGGAACTACTCGTAGCCTAATAGGTAACATGGTTGAAGGTGTTACAAATGGTTTCGAACGTGGTTTAGAATTAGTCGGTGTTGGTTACCGTGCGCAAAAATCTGGTAGCAAATTAGTATTGAGTGTTGGATACTCTCATCCAGTTGAGATCACTCCAGAGCAAGGTATCGAAGTTGAGGTTCCTTCTCAAACTAAAATTGTTATTAAAGGTATCGATAAAGAGCGTGTAGGTGCATTAGCTGCAAATATCCGTGACGTTCGCCCACCAGAGCCTTACAAAGGTAAAGGTATTCGTTATGAAGGTGAATATGTTCGTCGTAAAGAAGGTAAAACTGCTAAGAAGTAATGCCAGTTAGGTAAAAGAAAGGAGTGACCGAAATGATCACGAAGCAAGATAAGAACAAAGTTCGTAAGAAAAGACATGCTCGTGTTCGTGCTAAATTGTCTGGTACTGCAACTCGTCCACGTTTAAACGTGTACCGTTCTAACCAACATATTTATGCACAAGTCATTGACGATTTAAATTCAGTAACAATCGCTAGTGCGTCTACTTTAGATAAAGATCTTTCTTTAGAAAGTACTAGTAACGTTGAAGCTGCTACAAAAGTTGGCGAATTAGTTGCTAAACGCGCAGTAGAAAATGGCGTGAAAGAAGTGGTATTCGATCGTGGCGGTTATTTATATCATGGTCGCGTAAAAGCTTTAGCTGACGCTGCTCGTGAAGCTGGATTACAATTCTAATTGTAAAAGGAGGGAAAATCATGCGTCGTATTGATCCAAATAAATTAGAGCTTGAAGAACGTGTTGTTACCGTTAACCGCGTAGCTAAAGTTGTTAAAGGTGGACGTCGTTTCCGCTTTGCTGCTTTAGTAGTAGTTGGTGACAAAAACGGTCATGTTGGATTTGGTACTGGTAAAGCACAAGAGGTACCAGATGCAATCCGTAAAGCAATTGAAGATGCGAAGAAAAACTTAATCACTGTACCTATGGTTGGTACTACAATTCCACACGAAATCCTTGGACAATTTGGTGCAGGTCAAATTTTCTTGAAACCTGCTTCTGAAGGTACGGGAGTTATCGCTGGTGGTCCAGTTCGTGCGGTATTAGAATTAGCTGGCGTAAGTGATATTCTATCTAAATCTTTAGGTTCAAATACTCCAATTAACATGGTACGTGCAACTCTTAACGGTTTAGCTAACCTAAAACGTGCAGAAGAAGTTGCAAAACTACGTGGTAAGTCTGTAGAAGAACTGTTAGGATAAGGAGGGACACAGAATGGCAAACAAATTAGCAATTACCCTCACTCGTAGCGTAATTGGTCGTCCAGAAGATCAACGTGTAACTGTTCGTACACTTGGCTTACGTAAAGTAAACCAAACTGTCGTTCAAGACGATAATCCTGCAATTCGCGGTATGATTAACAAAGTAGCTCACCTTGTTACAGTAAAAGAGCAATAATTATAAATTGTCACTCTAAGGAGGTGCTCCGGAATGAAACTTCATGAATTACAACCAGCTGCAGGTTCACGTAAAGTGCGTAACCGTGTAGGTCGTGGTACTGGTTCAGGTAACGGAAAGACTTCAGGTAAAGGTCACAAAGGGCAAAACGCTCGTTCTGGCGGTGGCGTAAGACCTGGATTCGAAGGTGGTCAAACGCCTTTATTTCGTCGTCTTCCAAAACGTGGCTTCACTAACATCAATCGCAAAGAGTATGCGATCGTTAACCTTGAAGCTTTAAATCGTTTTGAAGATGGAACTGAAGTAACACCAGAACTATTAATTGAAACTGGTTTAGTAAGCAAAGAGAAGGCTGGTATTAAAGTGCTTGGTAACGGTACATTATCTACTAAGCTAACTGTTAAAGCTGCTAAGTTCTCCTCATCTGCTAAAGAAGCTATTGAAGCTGCTGGCGGAACTGCAGAGGTGATCTAATAATGTTTCAAACAATCTCCAATTTAATGCGCGTACGTGAAATTAGACAAAAAATCTTTTTCACATTGTTAATGTTAGTTATTTTCCGAATTGGTACTTTTATTCCTGTACCTAGTGTTAATACGGATGTACTGAAGTTGCAAGACGAGTTAAATGTATTTGGAGTTCTAAATACATTTGGCGGTGGGGCTCTTCAAAACTTCTCTATACTTGCAATGGGCATTATGCCTTATATTACAGCATCCATCATCGTTCAATTATTGCAGATGGATGTTGTACCTAAGTTTACAGAATGGTCAAAGCAAGGAGAGGTTGGGCGTCGTAAACTTGCCCAAGTAACTCGTTACGGAACAATTGTGCTTGGATTTATCCAGGCATTAGGTATGTCTATAGGATTTAACAATATGTCGGGTGGGCAATTAATTGCTAATCCCGGAGTCGCTACTTATCTTTTAATTGCTGTCGTACTAACGGCAGGAACAGCGTTCTTAATGTGGTTAGGCGAACAGATTACAGCGAAAGGCGTCGGTAATGGTATTTCCATCATTATCTTTGCTGGTATCGCTGCTGGGATCCCTACAACACTCAACCAGATCTACGCTCAGCAATTCGAAGATGTTGGGGATCAGTTATTTATTCGTATTGTGACAGTTGTTTTAATTGCACTTGCTGTATTAGCTATTGTAGTTGGTGTTATTTATTTCCAACAAGCTTTACGAAAAATACCTATTCAATATGCAAAGGGTTCAGCCGGTCGTAATCCTACGGGTGGTCAGTCCACACATTTACCGTTAAAAGTAAATGCTGCTGGGGTTATTCCTGTTATCTTTGCAGTTTCATTCATTATTACTCCACCAACGATTGCATCATTCTTCGGTCCGAATGATGTGACAGATTGGATTCAAAAGACGTTTGACTATACTCAGCCAATTGGTATGATAGTATATGTTGCGTTAATCATTGCTTTCTCATATTTCTACACATTTGTTCAGGTTAACCCAGAGCAAGTAGCAGAAAACTTGAAGAAGCAAGGTGGATACATTCCAGGTATTCGCCCTGGTAAAAGCACACAAGAATATTTAACAAAAGTGTTGTACCGCTTAACATTAATCGGTTCAATTTTCCTTGCGTTAATTGCTGTACTACCAGTGATTTTTATCCAGGTTGCAAATTTACCTCAGTCTGCACAGATTGGTGGTACTAGTTTGTTAATCGTTGTCGGTGTAGCTCTTGAGACAATGAAACAGCTTGAGAGTCAATTAGTGAAACGACATTATAAAGGGTTTATTAAATAAAGGGTTTAGTGGGAAGCAGCTTGCTTTCCCATTAAACAGATAGATACTGAGGGGGAAGCAAAAAATGAATTTAGTGTTAATGGGCCTTCCTGGTGCTGGGAAAGGTACTCAAGCAGAACAGATCGTTGAGCATTACGATATCCCTCATATCTCAACAGGAGATATGTTCCGAGCTGCAATTAAAGAAGGAACGCCTCTAGGCTTAAAAGCTAAATCATTTATGGATCAAGGTAATCTTGTACCAGATGAAGTAACAATCGGTATTGTTCGTGAACGTTTAAACAAACAAGATTGTGAAAATGGCTTTTTACTTGATGGATTCCCAAGAACAGTAGCACAGGCAGACGCTCTTGAAACAATCTTAGAAGAATTAAACAAAAAGATTGATTATGTTATTAATATTGATGTAGATGAAAGTATCCTTATGGAACGCCTTACAGGGCGTCGCATTTGTAAAGACTGTGGAGCTACTTACCACCTTGTATTCAACCCTCCTGCTAAAGAAGGCGTTTGTGACAAGTGTGAGGGAGAGCTGTACCAGCGTGCAGATGATAATGAGGAAACTGTTTCAACTAGACTCTCAGTTAACGTTGAACAATCAAAACCATTACTTCATTTCTATGAAGAAAAAGGTTATTTACGCAATATTAATGGTAATCAAGACATTAACGTTGTATTTGACGACATCCGTAATTTACTCGGGGAGTCAAGCAATGATCATTTGCAAGACGCCGCGTGAAATTGCAATCATGCGTGAAGCAGGGAAAATTGTAGCTTTAACTCATCAAGAGTTAAAAAAACATATTCAACCTGGTATTACGACGGAAGAATTGGATGCAATTGCTGAAAAATTTATTCGTCAACATGATGCAATTCCGTCTTTTAAAGGGTATAATGGTTTTCGCGGTAGTATTTGTGCTTCTGTAAACGAAGAATTAGTTCATGGTATTCCAGGAAACAGAAAGCTGCAAGAAGGAGATATCATCAGCATTGATATTGGTGCTAAATACAATGGCTATCACGGTGATTCTGCTTGGACGTACGGAGTTGGAAAGATTTCAGAAGAAAATCAACGGCTTCTAGATGTCACAGAGCAATCTCTTTATAAAGGCTTAGAGCAAGCTAAGCCCGGCGATCGATTATCGAATATTTCACATGCTATTCAAACGTATGCAGAATCTCAAAACTTTTCAATTGTAAGAGAATATGTTGGTCATGGTGTTGGCCAAGATTTACATGAGGATCCGCAGATTCCACATTATGGTCCACCAAATAAAGGACCGCGTCTACGTCCAGGCATGGTGTTGGCAGTAGAGCCAATGGTGAACGCTGGAACTCGATATGTCAAAACATTATCTGATAACTGGACTGTTGTAACAGTCGACGGAAAGATGTGTGCGCATTTCGAACATACAATTGCAATCACTGAGACGGGATATGAAATTCTAACAACGCTGTAGTTGGTAGTTAAGGTTATCTCTATCCATTCCTCGCTAGATGCACTGGACAGTTAAACAGTAATTATCTAAATTCACGATGCTCGTTTTTCGTCTGAATTGCTGTTAAAATGGTAAAGATGTATATTACAAACGTGATCCATCTTGAATTTAATGATTACGATCTCCGGATGTTCAGAACAGGTTCTTTTTAAGTCAATTAATGATAGCTTGTTACTGTTGCAAAGAAAGGAGAGCACTTTAATGGCAAAAGACGATGTAATTGAAGTAGAAGGTACAGTCCTAGAGACTTTACCTAATGCAATGTTCAAGGTAGAATTAGAAAATGGTCATACAGTACTTGCTCATGTATCTGGTAAGATTCGTATGCACTTCATTCGCATTTTACCTGGTGACAAAGTAACTGTAGAATTATCACCATACGATTTAACTCGCGGTAGAATTACGTACCGTTTCAAATAAAACCTATGCACTCCGTACTATCAAGGAGGTATGAAACATGAAAGTCAGACCATCGGTAAAGCCGATCTGCGAAAAATGTAAAGTAATCCGCAGAAAAGGGAAAGTAATGGTAATTTGTGAAAACCCTAAGCATAAACAAAAACAAGGTTAATCATAAGGAGGTGCACTGTTCACATGGCACGTATTGCTGGTGTTGATATTCCTCGTGACAAACGCGTAGTCGTTTCTTTAACATACATTTTCGGTATTGGTCGTCCAACTGCTGAAAAAGTTCTAGCTGAAGCTGGAGTTTCTGAAGATACTCGCGTTCGTGACTTAACAGAAGAAGAATTAGGTAAAATTCGTGATATTTTAGATAGCTATAAAGTAGAAGGCGATCTTCGTCGTGAAGTTTCTTTAAACATCAAACGTTTAATTGAGATTGGTTCATACCGTGGTATCCGCCACCGTCGTAGTTTACCAGTTCGTGGTCAAAACAGTAAAAACAATGCTCGTACACGTAAAGGCCCACGCCGTACTGTAGCGAACAAGAAGAAATAATTAGTAAGGGAGGTCATTAACAGATGGCACGTAAAACTAATACACGTAAACGTCGCGTGAAAAAGAATATTGAATCTGGTGTTGCTCACATTCGTTCTACGTTCAACAACACTATCGTAACTATTACAGATGTTCACGGTAATGCGATCGCTTGGTCTAGTGCAGGTGCACTTGGCTTCAGAGGTTCTCGTAAATCTACTCCATTTGCTGCTCAAATGGCTGCTGAAACAGCTGCTAAAGTATCAATGGACAATGGTATGAAAACTTTAGAAGTAACAGTAAAAGGACCTGGTGCAGGTCGTGAAGCTGCTATCCGTGCTCTTCAAGCTGCAGGTTTAGAAGTAACAGCTATTAAAGATGTTACTCCTGTTCCTCATAACGGATGCCGTCCGCCAAAACGTCGTCGTGTATAATTAATATGTATAGATTCTGTACAATTGTCGATAATGATGATGGTATAGAATTTATTCATGCAACGAAATGTTTTTTCATTTGTTGTGCACATTCGGGAACTGTCTAATAGGGAATTTCGGTTAGGCCTTGAGAAGACTCAGTCTAGCCGAGGTTTCGACGTTTTGAAGGAGGGTTTATTATGATAGAGATTGAAAAGCCAAAAATCGAAACGGTAGAAATCAGCGATGATAGAAAGTACGGTAAATTCGTCGTCGAACCACTTGAGCGTGGATATGGTACTACTTTGGGTAACTCCTTACGTCGTATCCTATTATCCTCACTCCCTGGTGCAGCTGTAACATCTATTCAAATTGAAGGTGTATTACATGAATTCTCAACAGTCCCTGGGGTTGTTGAAGATGTAACAAACATCATTTTAAACGTTAAGAAATTGGCGTTAAAGATTTACTCTGATGAAGAGAAAACTCTTGAGATTGATGTTAAAGGTCCTGGTACTGTCACGGCTGCTGATATTCAAGCAGATAGTGATATTGAAGTTCTAAATCCAGATCTTCATATTGCTACACTTGAATCAGATGCTCATTTCCGTATGAGACTAACTGCTCGCACTGGTCGAGGTTATAATCCTGCCGATGCAAACAAGCGTGAAGACCAACCAATTGGAGTTCTTCCAATTGATTCTATTTATACTCCTGTTACGCGTGTTTCGTATTATGTAGAAAATACTCGTGTGGGGCAAATGACGAATTATGATAAGTTAACACTTGATGTATGGACTGATGGAAGCATCGAGCCAGAAAAAGCAGTAGCTTTAGGTGCAAAGATCTTAACTGAGCACTTAAACATCTTTGTTAACTTAACTGATGAAGCCCAAAAAGCAGAGATTATGGTAGAAAAAGAAGAAGATCAGAAAGAAAAAGTTCTTGAGATGACTATCGAGGAACTAGATTTATCTGTTCGATCTTATAACTGCTTAAAACGTGCAGGCATTAACACTGTACAAGAGCTTGCTAACAAAACAGAAGAAGATATGATGAAAGTTCGTAACTTAGGCCGCAAATCTTTAGAAGAAGTGAAAGCTAAACTTGAAGAGCTAGGCTTAGGCTTACGTAAAGACGATTGATATCTTACTAATCTGTTTAACTACTTAACAAAGGAGGGGACCTCACATGTCTTACCGTAAATTAGGTCGTACAAGCGCACAACGTAAGGCGCTTCTTCGTGATTTAACAACTGATTTAATCATCAACGAGCGTATCGAAACTACTGAAGCTCGCGCTAAAGAGTTACGTTCAACTGTTGAAAAAATGATTACTTTAGGTAAACGTGGAGATTTACATGCTCGTCGTCAAGCTGCAGCTTACATCCGTAATGAAGTAGCTAACGAAGAAGCTAACCAAAGCGCATTACAAAAACTATTCAGCGATATCGCTACTCGATATGAAGATCGCCAAGGCGGTTACACTCGTATCTTAAAAGTTGGACCACGCCGTGGTGACGGTGCTCCAGTCGTTATCATTGAATTAGTTTAATAATTTATACATGTGGAAAAGGGCGAGACAGTTTGAAACTAGTCGTTGCCCTTTTTTTATACCATTAACTCTTCAACCTTTTTATATGAAGAGTAAAGATTAGAGGGATCGTTACGTTGAAAGAGACATCACTTGAAGTAAAGAATTTATGTTTTCGCTATGAGTCAAATGATGATCTAACACTCGATCAAATTAGTTTCTCTGCTTATAAAGGTGAATGGTTGGCAATTGCGGGGCATAATGGCTCGGGTAAATCAACGCTGGCAAAAATTTTAAATGGTTTGATTCTTCCGGAATCTGGATGTGTTAAAGTGATGGATACGTTTCTTGATGCTGATACTATCTGGGAAATTCGTAAACAGATTGGAATGGTGTTTCAAAACCCTGATAACCAATTTGTAGGCTCTACTGTACAAGACGATATTGCATTTGGCTTAGAGAATAACGGTATTCCATACGAGGTAATGGCTCAGCGTATTCCTGAAGCTCTTCAGCTCGTCAATATGAGCGATTATGTTAATCAAGAGCCACATTCCTTATCTGGAGGCCAAAAGCAGCGTGTGGCTATTGCAGGTATTATAGCAGTCCAGCCAGATATTATTGTTTTAGATGAAGCTACTTCAATGTTAGATCCGATAGGTAGAACCGAAGTACTTGAAACTGTTCGAAAATTAAAAGAAGAAAAAAAACTCACGGTTATTTCCATTACTCATGATTTAGATGAGGTAGCTATGGCTGATCGTGTAATTGTTTTAAACAAAGGAAAAGTTTTTGCGAGTGGAGAACCTAGGGAAATTTTTGCTTTAGGCTCTGAGTTAACGAGAATTGGCTTGGACTTACCATTTTCAGTGAAGCTAAGTGAAAAGATTGCATCTTTAGGCATTCCGCTATCAAAAATTCATTTAACGGATGAGGACTTGGTGAACGAACTATGGACATTATATTCAAAGACGTAGAGCATCGTTATCAACTAAATACTCCTTTTGAACGCATGGCGCTCCATGATTTAAACCTCACTATTAAATCTGGGACGTTTCTAGCAGTAATCGGGCATACGGGTTCTGGTAAATCAACGGTTATTCAGCATCTAAATGCTCTCTTAAAGCCTACGTCTGGCTCCATTACAATCGGAGCTCGTACCATAGAATCTAACCGTAAGGAAAAGCAATTAAAGCCGATTCGTCAAAAGGTAGGAGTCGTTTTTCAGTTTCCAGAGCATCAGCTGTTTGAAGAAACAATTGAGAAGGATATATGCTTTGGGCCAATGAATTACGGAGCAAGCTTGGAAGATTCACAGAAAAAAGCAAGAGAGCTAATTGAATTAGTAGGCCTATCACAAGATATGTTGCAGCGTTCTCCATTTGATTTGAGTGGAGGGCAAATGAGAAGGGTAGCTATTGCTGGAATTTTAGCAATGGAACCTGAAGTTCTTGTTTTAGATGAACCAACAGCAGGTTTAGATCCAAGAGGTCGAAAAGAGATTATGGATATGCTTTATACGCTTCATAAAGAAAAGGGCCTTACAACAATTCTGGTTACTCATAGCATGGAAGATGCTGCAATGTATGCAGATGAAGTCTTGGTTATGAATAAAGGAACTATTGCTATTAAAGGTACGCCTAAAGAAGTATTCAGTCAATATGAGAAATTAAATGAATACGGACTACAGGTTCCCGAGACGCTTCGTTTCTCCTTAAAGCTACAAGAAAAATTCAAGCGTAGAGATAATCAGGTTCCCCTCACTTTTCAAGAGGTTATTCAGCAGGTACAAGGATTAATGTTAAAGGGTGAGAAGCCATGATGAATTCCATGATTATAGGGAAGTATGTCCCGGGGGAGTCAGTTGTTCATAGAATGGACCCTCGAGCTAAGCTTTTACTCGTATTTGCTTATATCCTAATCGTTTTCCTCGCTAATAATGCAGGTGGTTATGTGTTACTAGGAGCCTATACAGCCCTGTTGGTCTTTATGAGCAAGGTTCCATTTTCATTTATCCTACGAGGCTTAAAGCCGGTTATATGGATTATTATTATTACGTTTATCTTGCATATCATTATGACTAAAGAAGGACCTGTCTTGCTTGAATTAGGCTTCTTATCTGTCCATCAAGGTGGAGTTATTCAAGGTTTATTAATATCTCTGCGCTTTTTATTTTTAATCTTAATTACCACTTTGCTGACGTTAACAACAACGCCAATTCAAGTAACAGATGGTATTGAGAGTTTACTAGGCCCTTTAAAGAAGCTAAAATTCCCTGTTCATGAACTAGCATTAATGATGTCTATATCATTACGCTTTATTCCTACTTTAATGGATGAAACAGATAAAATTATTAAGGCTCAAACAGCTCGTGGTGTCGACTTTAGTAGCGGACCTATTATGGATCGACTAAAAGCAGTAGTTCCGTTGCTTGTCCCACTTTTTATTGGCTCGTTTAAGCGAGCTGAAGAGCTAGCCATTGCAATGGAGGCTAGAGGATATAGAGGGGGAGAAGGGCGTACAAAGTATCGACAGCTAACCTGGAGAGCAGCTGATACCATTATGCTGATTACGCTCGTTTGTTTAGCCGTGGGTCTATTATTTATTCGAAATTAAACTGGTTTGGTGAAAAAAATGAAACGCTTAAAATGTATCGTGGCGTATGATGGTTCTCTTTTTGCTGGGTATCAGGTACAGCCGGAGAAAAGAACAGTTCAAAGTGAAATAGAGAAGGTTTTAACACAGATGCATAAAAGGAAAATAACCATTTATGCATCTGGTCGAACGGATGCACAGGTTCATGCTGAAGGTCAAGTTATTCACTTTGATACAGACCTAAATATTCCACTCAATAAGTGGAAAAAAGCATTGAATTCAATGCTCCCAGATGATATTGTAATTAAGTATGTAAGTGAAGTCGATTCTGAGTTTCACGCTCGTTTCAATGTGAAGGCGAAAGAGTATCGTTATTATATTGATAGGCAGGAAAATCGCAATCCTTTCACTCGTTATTATGCATACCACTATCCTTATAAGCTTGATTACATGAAGATGAAAGAAGCAAGTCATTATCTCATCGGCACTCATGATTTTACGAGTTTTTGTTCTGCAAAAACAGAAGTGGAAGATAAGGTGCGGACAATCTATAATATAGATTTGGTCGAAGAGGGTAACCAACTTGTACTTACGTTTAAGGGAAATGGCTTCTTATACAATATGGTACGTATTCTTGTTGGTACATTGTTAGATGTAGGACAAGGTAAAATAGATCCTGTTGATATAAAAGCAGTATTAGAGAGCAAATCACGGCCTTTAGCGGGGAAAACAGCTCCGGCGGAAGGGCTCTATTTGTGGCAAGTTTTCTATGACAACTAAACCTGGTGTAACATTTTCTTGACATTAGTAGTGTAAACATATAATATATCATATGGTATGTATTTTAACCCCACGGTTAGCCCCGGAAATTAATCGTGTTGAAATATAAGGTTGAAATAATTTTATTATTGATGAAAATTAGGAGGGAAACTCATGCGTACAACTTTCATGGCGAAAGCAAACGAAGTAGAGCGTAAATGGTATGTTGTTGATGCTGAAGGTAAAACTTTAGGTCGTCTTGCTAGTGAAGTAGCATCTATCTTACGCGGTAAACATAAACCAACTTTTACACCACACGTTGATACTGGTGATAACGTTATCCTTATCAATGCTGAGAAAATCGAATTAACAGGTAAGAAATTAACTGACAAGATTTACTACCGTCACAGCATGCACCCAGGTGGTTTAAAGCAACGTACAGCATTAGAAATGCGTACTAACTACTCTGAAAAAATGCTTGAATTAGCAATCAAAGGCATGCTTCCAAAAGGTAGCTTAGGTCGTCAAATGTTCAAAAAACTTCATGTATATGCTGGTAACACACATCCACATGAAGCTCAAAAACCAGAAGTTTACGAACTTCGCGGATAATTAATAAGGAGGTTATTATCTTGGCACAGGTACAATATTATGGAACTGGTCGTCGTAAAAGCTCTGTTGCTCGTGTACGTTTAGTACCAGGTAACGGTCGCGTTGTAATTAACGGTCGTGAAATCGAAGAGTACATCCCATTCGCTGCACTACGTGAAGTAGTAAAGCAACCACTTGCTTTAACTGAAACTGTAGGTAACTATGACGTATTTGTAAACGTTGATGGTGGAGGTTACGCAGGTCAAGCTGGTGCTATCCGTCACGGTATTTCTCGTGCTTTATTAGAAGCTGATCCAGAATACCGCGTAACATTAAAACGCGCTGGCCTATTAACTCGTGACGCTCGTATGAAAGAACGTAAAAAATACGGTCTTAAAGGCGCTCGTCGTGCACCTCAGTTCTCAAAACGTTAATTTCTATTATCGTTTCAACCCTTGGTCTCAAAGACCGAGGGTTTTTTTATATTGTCTTAGCTTTTAATGAATGAGATTACAGGTTGTGTAGACAATATGAGAAAAAGGAGTCTTGCATATTTATGTATGAAGCGAACACGTTTAAAGAGAAGCGATACGAAAAAGAAATGAAGTATGAGCGCAAAATCTTACGAGATTTGTCCATTGAGGAACTACACAGAAAAGCTGATAAAACATTCCGACCTATTTTTCAGTGGCATGTGATGAGCGAATACCACGTTGAAGAGTACTGTATGGATATTGCTATTGAATCGTTTTTGCTAGGAGCAAGAACAAGTAAGTTTTTCACTTGGGGAGAAACAGCAGAACAATCAAAGCTGCGCAGTGTAAATGAAGAGAAGCTGTTAGCAGACACGCTATTTGAAGTACTATGTTCCGCTTCAAATGAAGTTTCTAAGGACAGCCTTTATTATCTGTGCCAGTCTTATGTAGAAGAGTGGTGGAATGAAGGATACGAAACGGGTATTCGTAGACATCGTCTTCGCCTTAGTTAAAAAATAATCATAAATTGCCCCCTTGTCCCATATAGAAGTAAATAGGTATGTGGGAATGGGAGGGGATTTTTTGTCTAAAGTAAAAATTATAAGCGGGCTATTAGCGTTTGTTGTTATTGCATTTATCATTCAATATCAATTTGGTACCAAGATATCGTCAGGCTCTTTCTCTTTGCCTCTAAGTGGGAAAATCATTGTAATTGACCCTGGTCATGGAGGTCCTGACGGTGGAGCTGTTGGTGGAAAAGAAACGTTGGAAAAAGATATTACGTTAAAAATGTCACTTGAACTCAGAGATTACCTTCAAGAACAAGGTGCTTTAGTGATATTGACGCGAGAAACAGACAAGGATTTAGCTGAAAAAGAAACAAAAGGATATAGCAGGCGTAAGGTTGAAGATTTAAAAAAGCGACTTGATATCATTAATGAATCAAATGCAGATTTGTATTTAACCATACATCTTAATGCTATTCCATCTCCAGCTTGGAGAGGTGCTCAAACGTTTTACCATGGTTCTTTAAAAGAGAATGAACAAGTAGCGAAGTTAATTCAAAATGAACTAAAAGCAAACCTAGAGAACACAACAAGAGAAGCTAAAGTCATGCAAACTCTCTACTTATTAAAGCATGCAGATCCACCGGGTGCCTTAGTTGAAGTCGGGTTTTTATCCAATCCTTCTGAACGTGAGCTGTTAGAAACTGAAAAGTATCAGCAAAAGGTATCAGAATCTATCTATGAAGGAGTAAGTCGCTATTTTGCAGGTGAAAAAGCAAAATAGGGTAACATGTAACCTTGTATGTATTAGAGTATGGTATACTAAAAGTGGAAAATGACTTTTAACATGGTGGTGGGAATATGCTTACGGAACAACAGGTAAAAGATGCAGTAGGGGAAATTGTAGATCCATTTTTAAACAGATCATTAAACGAAACAGATGCAATTAAAGAAATTTCAATCAAAGAAGAGAAAAAGCATATTAGTGTAAAAGTTGCTGTAGCTAAAACAGGTACGAGCGAACAACTTTCATTACAATCAACTATCGTTGAAAAACTAAAAGAAATTGGTGCTGCAACAGTAGGAATTCGCTTTATTGAATTTACTCCTGAAGAATTAGCACCATTTCGCGCTGAGCAAAAGAACGATGGTAACTTACTTACGAGTCTTAACCCTCCGCAATTTATCGCAGTTGCGAGTGGTAAGGGTGGCGTAGGGAAATCAACGGTTTCTGTAAATTTAGCGATATCTCTAGCACGTTTAGGAAAAAAAGTAGGTTTAATTGACGCTGATATTTACGGATTTAGCGTTCCGGATATGATGGGGATTACACAGCGTCCTACGGTACAAGGAGAACGTATTATTCCTGTAGAAAGATTAGGGGTTAAAGTAATCTCAATGGGATTCTTTGTTGAGGATAATTCACCAGTTATCTGGCGTGGTCCCATGCTTGGTAAAATGCTGACAAGCTTCTTTACAGAAGTTGAATGGGGAGAATTAGATTATTTATTATTAGATTTACCTCCAGGGACAGGTGACATTGCGTTAGATGTTCATTCAATGCTTCCATCTTGTAAAGAGGTTATTATTACGACTCCACATCCAACTGCAGCATTCGTTGCAGCAAGAGCCGGCGCAATGGCATTGAAGACGGATCATGAAGTAATTGGAGTGGTTGAAAACATGTCCTTTTTTGAGAGTAAGTTGACTGGTGAGAAGGAATATGTATTTGGAAAAGGTGGCGGTCAAAAATTAGCTGAAGAACTTCAAACCAAGCTATTAGGCCAGCTTCCTTTAAGTCAACCAGATTGGAATGAAGAAGACTTTGCTCCATCTGTGTATGACAAGTCTCATCGTTTAGGGAAAGTGTATAAAGAAATCGCTCAAAAAGTCGCGGATATTTGCGAACAAAACGTCTATAATTAAAAAAACCCAAAGATACTTTTTGTATCTTTGGGTTTTTTTAACCTTGTTCTTGTTCTTCAGCGTCAGCGGATGCTTCTTCAGAAGAGCCTTCGTCACTATTTTCACCTTTTTGACCTTGTTGTTCAGAGTTTTCTGCAGCAGCTTTTAATAAGATATCCTGAATTTTTGATTGGTAAAGAGGACTTTCGAATGTTTCATTCATTACTTTCTGTAAATGAGTGCGGTATTCTTTACTCTTAAGTACGGTTAACAGTTCTTTTTCCATTGCTGGGTCTTTTAAAATGTCCTGTAGCATGGCTTGGTAATCAGGATCCTTCATAAGCTGCTTTAATACTCGTTCATGCTCTGCTTCCATACTTTTAGCAAAACTCTCAGCGAATTTTGGATCTTTCATGGCTTTTTTCCAAAATTCAATGCCAGTATCTGAAGTCAACGTTTCAGAAATTGTTTCTTTAACCATTGCTTGATCCATCACGAGGTCCTCTCGAAGTGTAGGATCATCCATAATAGCTTCAATGGCTTTCTTTCCTTCATCAGTCTTTAAAATATCAACAACCATTTTCTTTGTTTGATCGTAATCCATCCCGTTACTTTCCTCGTCTTGAGGGGCACAGGCAGTTAATGAAAACATGCATATCCCTACATAAGAGAGGAGCAAGAGTAGCTTTTTCATGGATGATGGGCTCCTTTCAACATACGCTTACGCTTAATATGAGATAATGAGCATTTTTTATTCATTGCTCACCTCTAGATTTTTTAAAAAACGATTGGTACAATTTATGAAAGGGATTACTTAACGGTTTTATGGGGGGATGAGCGTGAATAGTCGCAATTGGGTTCGACTTTTTTTATCAACCTTAATAGTAGGTGGGCTTAGCACATCTATCGTTGGTTTTGCGGTGAGATGGAATGAGTACAAAGAGTTATTTGCTGGTGGAGAAGTAGCAGAGATCTTATCAATTTTAACGTGGCTAATCGGTGTAGGCTTTATCTTTAGCCTTATTAGTCAGATGGGTTTTTTTGCATATTTAACGATTCATCGATTTGGGATTGGGATTTTTCGTTCATTATCCTTATGGTCAAGCGTACAATTGGTGTTAATTATTTTTGTACTATTTGATTTAGTTTATTTTCGCTATCGCTTTTTTGCTGAAGAGGGAGAATCTATGCTGAGCTACCTTTTAATTAGTATTTTTGTTTTGGTGTACGGCTTAGTGGTAGCATACCTAAAGGCTAAAAGCACGAAAAAAGAGGCCTTTGTGCCGGCTCTATTCTTTATTGTTGTAATTACGACAGTGGAATGGTTTCCTGCACTTCGTACCAATGAAGAAAGCTGGCTGTATTTAATGCTATTTCCTTTGTTAATTTGTAATACATATCAGCTTTTGATCTTACCTAAATTAACAGCAAACACAAAAGTAGTGAAAACAACCAGCGGCTAATAGCCCCCGGTTGTTTTTTATTTAACATCTTGAATATTACTTTTTGTATTAGAAATAAGAGTAGAGACTGTCACGTTTGATATTTTTTTAGACTGTAAAGAGTGCTGAATATAAGGAAGTGCTTCTGCAGTTTGCTGAGCTGAATCGGACGCATGCAGTAATACAATGTCTCCACCATGTAATGGTTTAGTTGTATTTGATACAATTTCTTTAACACCTGGATTTGTCCAATCTTTTGAGTCAATGCTCCAGTGAATAATTGTATACCCCATCTTATTTGCAAGTTTTAGAATATCTTTATTGAAATGTCCGTTAGGTGGACGTAAAAGTTTTACTTCCTTAATACCTAAAGAGGTAAAAACTTTCTGTGATTTCGCTAAGTCTTGCCTAATTTCGTTTGGCTCCATAGAAGTATAGGAGTTATAATCATATCCCATGGTTCCAATTTCATGGCCTTCCTTTTTAATTCTTTCAACAACATCTGGATGACGTTCTGCCCAGGAAGCAGATAAAAAGAACGTGGCTTGATTGATCTTTTGTTTTTTAAGTTCATCCAAAATAGGAACAGCACGTTCGTCTCCCCAGCTGATATTAAAAGTTAAGGCTACCTCTAAATCTTTTTCTTCAGCCTTATAAACAGCCCGTGGTCCATCGTCCGTTGAGAAAACGGGATAGTCAAACATATGTTGAGCATAAAGGAAGAAGCTTGTAAACAAAGCTGATAAAACAATAATCATGGTTTGTTTTAAGCGCTTAGCTTTTATTGTATAAAATCCATTCACGTTTTCACCTCATTTAATTAAGTAGTACTTGTCTAATTTCTATGCAAAGTGTGAAAGATAAATAACAAATAATCATCGGTTCTTATAAAAGATGATATAAAGTTGCCAGCGATGGTTAGAATAAACAAGAAAAGGTGCTATACGTGAGAAGGTTATCTTTGAATGAACAAGAAATAGTAGAGCTGCAAACTATTTTATTAAAAGAATTAAAAGATTTATCTATACAGACTCATACATATGAATCTAACCCGTTTATTGCTCGTGTTATTAAAGAAAGACAGGTATTACTAACACGATTATTAATGCGTACAAGTTAACTAATCATTAGCTGTAAACAAAGTTGATAAAAAAATTCGAAAAAGTATTGACCTTTTTATTTATATCTGTTAAATTATTAGATGTCGCAAGTGAGCGATAACAAAAAGTAAAAAAAGTGTTGACAAGTTACTTTCAACTTGTTAATATAAAAAAGTCGCTTCTAAGCGATGTTGAACTTTGAAAACTGAACAAAGCGACAAACGTCAACGTTAATTTTTTTAAACTTTTATGAGCAAGTCAAACATTTCTTCGGAGAGTTTGATCCTGGCTCAGGATGAACGCTGGCGGCGTGCCTAATACATGCAAGTCGAGCGAACATCATAGAAGCTTGCTTCTATGATGTTAGCGGCGGACGGGTGAGTAACACGTGGGCAACCTGCCTGTAAGACTGGGATAACTCCGGGAAACCGGAGCTAATACCGGATAACATTTTCTCTTGCATAAGAGAAAATTGAAAGATGGTTTCGGCTATCACTTACAGATGGGCCCGCGGTGCATTAGCTAGTTGGTGAGGTAACGGCTCACCAAGGCAACGATGCATAGCCGACCTGAGAGGGTGATCGGCCACACTGGGACTGAGACACGGCCCAGACTCCTACGGGAGGCAGCAGTAGGGAATCTTCCGCAATGGACGAAAGTCTGACGGAGCAACGCCGCGTGAGTGATGAAGGCTTTCGGGTCGTAAAACTCTGTTGTTAGGGAAGAACAAGTACAAGAGTAACT
>NZ_CP090431.1:3902500-3950000 GCF_021441905.1 Priestia flexa
GAAGCTGTGGATTGACATCTTAGATGTCAGTGGTAGGAGAGCGTTCTAAGTGCTGCGAAGCTAGACCGTAAGGACTGGTGGAGCGCTTAGAAGTGAGAATGCCGGTATGAGTAGCGAAAGACAAGTGAGAATCTTGTCCACCGAATGCCTAAGGTTTCCTGAGGAAGGCTCGTCCGCTCAGGGTTAGTCGGGACCTAAGCCGAGGCTGAAAAGCGTAGGCGATGGCCAACAGGTTGATATTCCTGTACCACCTCCCCGCCGTTTGAGTAATGGGGGGACGCAGGAGGATAGAGTAAGCGCGCTGCTGGATATGCGCGTTCAAGCAGTTAGGCTGATGAGTAGGCAAATCCGCTCATCATAAGGCTGAGCTGTGATGACGAGGGAAATATAGTACCGAAGTTCTTGATTCCACACTGCCAAGAAAAGCCTCTAGCGAGGCGGGAGGTGCCCGTACCGCAAACCGACACAGGTAGGCGAGGAGAGAATCCTAAGGTGATCGAGAGAACTCTCGTTAAGGAACTCGGCAAAATGACCCCGTAACTTCGGGAGAAGGGGTGCTCTGGTAGGGTGTATAGCCCGAGAGAGCCGCAGTGAATAGGCCCAGGCGACTGTTTAGCAAAAACACAGGTCTCTGCGAAGCCGCAAGGCGAAGTATAGGGGCTGACGCCTGCCCGGTGCTGGAAGGTTAAGAGGAGGGGTTATCCTTTGGGAGAAGCTCTGAATCGAAGCCCCAGTAAACGGCGGCCGTAACTATAACGGTCCTAAGGTAGCGAAATTCCTTGTCGGGTAAGTTCCGACCCGCACGAAAGGCGTAACGATCTGGGCACTGTCTCAACGAGAGACTCGGTGAAATTATAGTACCTGTGAAGATGCAGGTTACCCGCGACAGGACGGAAAGACCCCGTGGAGCTTTACTGTAGCCTGATATTGAATTTTGGTACAGCTTGTACAGGATAGGTAGGAGCCTGAGAAGCCGGAGCGCTAGCTTCGGTGGAGGCGTCGGTGGGATACTACCCTGGTTGTATTGAAATTCTAACCCACAGCCCTGATCGGGCTGGGAGACAGTGTCAGGTGGGCAGTTTGACTGGGGCGGTCGCCTCCTAAAGAGTAACGGAGGCGCCCAAAGGTTCCCTCAGAATGGTTGGAAATCATTCGTAGAGTGTAAAGGCACAAGGGAGCTTGACTGCGAGACCTACAAGTCGAGCAGGGACGAAAGTCGGGCTTAGTGATCCGGTGGTTCCGCATGGAAGGGCCATCGCTCAACGGATAAAAGCTACCCCGGGGATAACAGGCTTATCTCCCCCAAGAGTCCACATCGACGGGGAGGTTTGGCACCTCGATGTCGGCTCATCGCATCCTGGGGCTGTAGTCGGTCCCAAGGGTTGGGCTGTTCGCCCATTAAAGCGGTACGCGAGCTGGGTTCAGAACGTCGTGAGACAGTTCGGTCCCTATCCGTCGTGGGCGTAGGAAATTTGAGAGGAGCTGTCCTTAGTACGAGAGGACCGGGATGGACACACCGCTGGTGTACCAGTTGTCTTGCCAAAGGCATCGCTGGGTAGCTATGTGTGGACGGGATAAGTGCTGAAAGCATCTAAGCATGAAGCCCCCCTCAAGATGAGATTTCCCATAGCGCAAGCTAGTAAGATCCCTGAAAGATGATCAGGTTGATAGGTCAGAGGTGGAAGCACGGCGACGTGTGTAGCTGACTGATACTAATCGATCGAGGACTTAACCAAATTAGAAAAGCGAAGGCGACTGTTCAATTGTGAAAGGCGTTGGAGCTTCTGATAGGGGAAACCGCTCTTTGGTTTCAATAACAGAAGTGAAACGACCGAACAATTAGGAGCTGTAGCTAGACAGTAAACTTAGTACTCAGCGAAATGTTATCTAGTTTTGAGAGAATAATCTCAAAACATGTCTGGTGGCGATAGCAGAGAGGTCACACCCGTTCCCATGCCGAACACGGAAGTTAAGTTCTCTAGCGCCGATGGTAGTTGGGACTTTGTCCCTGTGAGAGTAGGACGTTGCCAGGCTTTATAAGATTCCACAGTAGCTCAGTGGTAGAGCAATCGGCTGTTAACCGATCGGTCGTAGGTTCGAGTCCTACCTGTGGAGCCATTTATGGCCCGTTGGTCAAGCGGTTAAGACACCGCCCTTTCACGGCGGTAACACGGGTTCGAATCCCGTACGGGTCACCACTTAATTTTATACAAGAAATTTGGAGGATTAGCTCAGCTGGGAGAGCACCTGCCTTACAAGCAGGGGGTCGGCGGTTCGATCCCGTCATCCTCCACCATGAACATGTTGCCGGTGTAGCTCAACTGGTAGAGCAACTGACTTGTAATCAGTAGGTTGGGGGTTCAAGTCCTCTTGCCGGCACCATTGTTTTCTGGAGGGGTAGCGAAGTGGCTAAACGCGGCGGACTGTAAATCCGCTCCTTCGGGTTCGGCAGTTCGAATCTGCCCCCCTCCACCATCTTATTGGGCTATAGCCAAGCGGTAAGGCAACGGACTTTGACTCCGTCATGCGTTGGTTCGAATCCAGCTAGCCCAGCCATTAAGAGCCATTAGCTCAGTTGGTAGAGCATCTGACTTTTAATCAGAGGGTCGAAGGTTCGAGTCCTTCATGGCTCACTCTTATATGCGGAAGTAGTTCAGTGGTAGAACACCACCTTGCCAAGGTGGGGGTCGCGAGTTCGAACCTCGTCTTCCGCTCCAATTATTATTATTTCGTTTTGTTGGGGCCTTAGCTCAGCTGGGAGAGCGCCTGCCTTGCACGCAGGAGGTCAGCGGTTCGATCCCGCTAGGCTCCACCAATTACATAAATTATTCACCTCTAAACAACGGTTTAGAGGTTTTTTTGTCTCTTTTTAAGTTGTATATATATTCAGAAAAGTGTTGAGTTGAGCCATTCTTACTTTTAGCTATACAATAGGAGTATGAAAGATAAAAAGGGGAGAAAGAGAAATGAAAAATGTATCAATTATTGGTGTACCAATGGATTTAGGCCAAACACGTCGAGGGGTAGACATGGGGCCAAGTGCGATTCGTTATGCGGGAGTAGTAGAGCGAATTGAAAATATTGGTTATGTGGTTAAGGACGAAGGGAATATTGAAATTGCTCCTGCAGAAAGAGTACATAATGATTTAAAAACAAATTTAAAAAACTTGAAGGCTGTAGCAGATGCTAGTGAACGATTAGCGTCTAAAGTAGATCATGTTATTACAAATGGTAATTTTCCACTTGTACTTGGTGGTGATCATAGTATTGCTATTGGGACGTTAGCCGGTGTTAGCAAGCATTATGAGAATCTTGGAGTTATTTGGTATGACGCACATGGAGATTTAAATACGGCTGACACTTCTCCATCAGGCAACATACATGGAATGCCACTAGCAGCTAGTCTAGGCATTGGGCATCCAACGTTAACAAATATTTTTGGATACATGCCAAAAATTAAGCCTGAAAACATTGTGATTATTGGTGCACGTTCTTTAGATGAAGGAGAAAGAGAATTAATTAAAGAGATTGGCATTAAGGTATACACGATGCATGAAGTTGATAGACTTGGAATGGCACATGTTATGGAAGAGACAATTTCTTACTTGAAAGATAAAACAGATGGAGTACATTTGTCACTCGACTTAGATGGTTTAGACCCTCATGACGCACCTGGAGTAGGAACACCTGTTATTGGAGGAATTAGCTACAGAGAAAGCCATCTAGCTATGGAAATGCTAGCTGAATCTAACGTCGTTACTTCAGCTGAGTTTGTAGAAGTTAATCCCATCTTAGATGAGCGTAATAAAACAGCAACGGTGGCTGTTGCGTTGATGGGTTCTTTATTCGGCGAAAAATTACTATAAAAAAGAATCAGCTCTTGTTGTTGAAAACAAGGGCTGATTTAGTTTGATTGCTTTGTATATTGGTTTAATAGTGTATCTAACTCTGAGCTTAACCTCAGTACCTCTTTAGAACATAGAGATGTTTGTTGTGCAGTATTTAACATCATGTGGCGATGCTCTTCAATTCGTTCCAGTAAATTTTTCTCCATCAGCGACATTCCTCACTTTATAATAGTCTTTTACTTCATAAATATCCCAATTTAAAAAATCTTAAACATAAACATCAAATTTTTGTTAAAATAATTAAGCATGAATGAAACTTTAATTAGAAGTAAACGTATATATACTATCCCGCAATGGGCGGAGGTCACTTTTACATGGAGTTATTATTAAAGCGGAAAATAAAAAAAGTAAAAAAAGGCGATCAAGATGCGTTTGCTGATATTGTAGAATATCATAAAGATAAGCTCTATCAGCTATGCTATCGCATGTTAGGTAATCGTGAAGAAGCGCAAGATGCGGCTCAGGAAGCTTTTATTCGAGCCTATGTTAATATTCACAGTTATGACTCATCCAAGAAATTTTCCACATGGCTATATCGGATTGCAACAAATCTTTGTATTGATAAAATTCGTAAAAAGAAGCCAGATTATTATTTAGATGCAGAAGTAGCTGGAACGGAAGGTCTTAATATGTACTCACAGATTGCTGCAGACCAAGCACTCCCTGAAGATGAATTAGAAAGAGGAGAGCTGCAAGACTTAATTCAATCTGAAATTTTAAAGCTACCTGAGAAATATCGTACAGTTATTGTGCTGAAATATATTGATGAACTTTCTTTGAAAGAAATTAGTGAAATTTTAGAGCTACCGATTGGTACTGTAAAGACAAGAATTCATAGAGGAAGGGAAGCCTTAAGAAACAGACTTCGCCATTTGTAAGGAGTGAAAATAATGAAATGCTCAAGTTCCTATGTAAATCTAATCCATGAATACTTAGATGGAGATCTTACAAAAGAGAATGAACAGTTATTGAAGCAGCATTTACAGGAATGTGATGCATGCCAAGAACATTTTAAACAATTAAAGCGAACCATTGCTTTTGTTCAAAGCACTTCTCATATTGATACACCTATGAACTTTACGGCTAATATTATGGCAGGTCTTCCTAAAGAGAAGAGCGCTGTAAGAATGAATCGTTGGTTTACCAATCACCCATTTTTAACAGCAGCTGCTGTGTTTACGTTGTTAATGTCTGGGGCTACTTTTTCAGCATGGAATACTAACGAAGAGTTTGCAGTCTCTAAGCAGGATAACCTTGTGATTGAAAACAAGACTGTTATTGTACCAGCTGGCGAAGTGGTTAAAGGAGATGTTACTGTACGCAACGGTGATATAAAAGTAGAAGGAACGGTAGATGGAAATATTACAGTTATTAATGGTGATCAATACCTTGCATCTGCGGGGGAGGTTACCGGTGATATTGAAGAATTAGACCAAATGTTTGAATGGATTTGGTACAATGTAAAGAATGGTGTTAAAGACGCAGTTAACCTGTCAAATAATGAATAAAAACAAGTTCCCTTGACGGTAAAAATAAAGATTTGCTAAAGAATCGTCCCCGGTCATCACGACTATTGGACGATTCTTTTTGTAAATAAAAACCAATTGTTGTTATGTCTAACTAGTAGGGAATTTTAAATTTATGATATAATAAAAAAGTTATGTTTAATTGACTACATATAAATAGAGGAAGTGAGACGATGCCTTTTGGAGAGCTACCGATCTTCGCATATTTAGGAAATATAATCGATGTTCTCCTTGTTTGGTTTGTTATATATAAATTGATAATGGTCATCAGAGGTACGAAAGCTGTACAGTTACTCAAAGGAATAATCGTCATCGTTGTTGTACGCTTTATTAGTAACTTCCTGGGCCTAAACACATTACAATGGTTAATGGATCAAGCCTTAACATGGGGATTTTTAGCAGTTATTATTATTTTCCAACCTGAAGTTCGCAGAGCGTTGGAGCAATTAGGAAGAGGGAGTTTATTTTCTAAAGCTAGCCTTCCTGAAGAGGATGAACGCGCATTAACAATTGAAGCTATTACAAAAGCTACGCATTATATGGCAAAGCGTCGTATAGGAGCTTTAATTTCGATTGAGCGAGAAACAGGAATGAATGATTATATTGAAACAGGTATTCCGCTAAATGCCAATGTTTCATCAGAGCTATTGATTAATTTATTTATTCCTAATACGCCATTGCATGATGGAGCCGTTATTTTACAGCGCAATCAAGTTTCAGCTGCAGCTTGCTACTTACCACTTTCCGAAAGCCCCTTCATTTCAAAGGAGCTAGGAACTCGTCACCGAGCAGCTGTTGGTATTAGTGAAGTAACAGATAGTATAACGGTTATAGTATCTGAAGAAACAGGTGGTATTTCTGTGACAAAGAATGGTGAGTTATATCGTGAGTTAACAATTGATACGTTAAAAGAAATGCTTGAGAAAGAGTTGGTTAATACTTCAAGAGCATCTTCTTCAGCTCGTTGGCAATGGAGGTCGAAGAAGAATGGATAGATTATTAAACAATCCTTGGATCATGAAAATAATTGCGCTTCTTTTAGCTTTGATGCTTTATCTATCTGTTAGCATCGATAATCAAGATACAAATACAATCCTTGGCACAAGTAAATCATCAGGAACAGGTACAGAAACCATTACAAATGTTCCTGTGGAAGTCTCCTATGATCAAGATAATATGATTATTAGCGGTGTTCCAGATACGGTTAATGTTACTTTAGAAGGTTCTAAAAGTGCTCTTCAACAAGAAAAGCTAAAGCAAGATTTGGAAGTATATGTGGATTTAAATAACTACGGTTTGGGAGAGCACCAAGTAGAATTACAACACCGAAATATTTCGGATCGTCTGGATGTTAAAATTGATCCGCAAGTCGTAACAGTTAGCATTGAAAATCAACAATCACAAGAATTTCCAGTAGAAGCAAGCTTTGATAAAAATCAGGTAAAAAAAGGTTATAAAGCGGGCTCTGCACAAATTAGTCCAGAGACGGTAACGGTTACTGGAGCTAAGAGTCAGCTATCGCAAGTAGCCTATGTAAAAGCTCTTGTTGAATTAGATAACGTAAGTAAAGATGTAAATGAACAAGCAGAGGTAGTAGCATTTGATAAAAACCTGAATAAGCTAGATGTAGCTATTGAACCAGAAGTAGTTAATGTTACAATCCCAATTGAAAATAGAAGTAAGAAGGTTCCGATTAGCCTTGAGCAAACGGGCACCTTAGGCGAAGGAATTGAAATTACAGATCTCTCTTTAGATAAAGATGAAGTAACCGTTATTGGTGAAAAAGACGTATTAGATTCTATCTCGTCAATTGATAATATCCCAGTCGACGTGACGGGGATTTCCAAAACTTCCGAAGTAAAAGTTGATGTCCCTGTTCCAGAAGGTGCAGATAGCGTTCAGCCTAAGCAAGTTACAGTGAGTGTAAACGTAAAAAAGCTGGATGAAGAAGAGGAAGAAGAAACTGACGCAGAAGAAACCTCTGTAGCCGAAGAAGAGAAAGATGGAAAAAAGTCGTTTGAAAGCTTGTCAGTGTCATTAAATGGTCAAAACTCCAAATATAAATATGAAATTTTATCTCCTAAAAACGGAGCGGTACGAGTTGACCTATCAGGACCACAACAACAGCTAAGAAATGTTACTCGAAGTGATATTGGTATATCTGCCAATGTCGCAAGGTTAACACCTGGTGAGTTTTCAGTTCCTATTTCTTTAACGGTTCCAAGCGGGATTGAAGGCACTCTTTCTACAAAAACGCTACGAGTGAAAGTTAGTGAAAGAAACCCTTCAGATGAAGAAGAACAAAACCCTTCTGAACCACCAGAAGAAGGCGGTAATAATAATCCGGACGAGCCTTCTGATCCGTCTGATAATACCGGATCTAACGAAGAGGATGAAGGTAACGGTGAAAACAATGCAAGTAATGAAGAAAGTGGCTCATCATCCGCAAATTAAATATACACAATGGACATAAAAGGAGAGAAAAAGAATGGGTAAGTATTTTGGAACAGACGGTGTAAGGGGTGTTGCAAACAGTGAATTAACACCTGAGCTTGCATTTAAAATTGGTCGTTTTGGAGGATACGTATTAACAAAAGATACAGAACGACCAAAAGTCCTAATCGGTCGCGATACGCGTGTATCAGGGCATATGTTAGAGGGAGCTTTGGTAGCAGGTCTTCTATCTATCGGAGCGGAGGTAATGCGCTTGGGTGTAATCTCAACTCCAGGTGTTTCTTACTTAACAAAAGCGCTGGGTGCACAAGCAGGGGTTATGATTTCTGCTTCACACAACCCAGTGCAAGATAACGGAATCAAGTTTTTTGGTCCAGATGGATTCAAGTTATCTGATGCTCAAGAAAATGAAATTGAAGCATTAATTGATAATCCAAAAGATGAGCTACCAAGACCTGTTGGTAAAGATCTTGGACAGGTAAATGACTATTTTGAAGGCGGTCAAAAATATCTTCAGTATCTGAAGCAAACAATCGATGAAGATTTTTCTGGCTTACACGTTGCGCTTGACTGTGCACATGGTGCGACTTCATCTCTAGCAGCACATTTATTTGCAGACTTAGATGCTGATATTTCAACAATGGGTGCATCTCCAAATGGATTAAATATTAACGAAGGTGTTGGTTCTACTCACCCTGAAGCATTATCAGCATTTGTGAAAGAAAAAGGTGCGGACGTAGGATTAGCTTTTGATGGTGACGGCGACCGACTAATTGCAATTGATGAAAATGGTGACATTGTAGATGGCGATCAAATTATGTTCATTTGTGCAAAGTATTTATTTGAACAAGGGCGTTTAAAACATAACACGCTTGTCTCTACGGTTATGAGTAACCTTGGATTCTACAAGGCTCTTGAAGCAAACGGAATTGAAAGTGCTCAGACAGCGGTTGGAGATCGCTACGTGGTAGAAGAGATGAAAGTACATCAATACAATTTAGGTGGAGAGCAATCAGGTCATATTATCTTCCTTGATTATAACACGACAGGAGACGGTATGTTGTCTGCGATTCAGCTTGTAAATATTATGAAGGCAACAAATAAAAAATTATCTGAACTAGCAAACGAAATGACAAAGTTTCCACAGCTGCTTGTAAACGTGAGAGTAACGGATAAACATCACGTAACTGAAAACGAGAAGGTAAAAGAAATAATTACCGAAGTAGAAAAAGAAATGGCTGGAAACGGTCGCGTTCTTGTTCGCCCTTCAGGTACAGAGCCACTTGTGCGCGTAATGGTTGAAGCACCAAGCCAAAATGAGTGTGAGACTTACGTAAACCGCATTGTTGAAGTTGTAAAAGAAGAAATGGGACTAGAGTAATTCATCATTCTATGCATAAGCAGTGACCACATGAGCTGCTTATGCATATTTTTATATTATGCCAATTGTACAAAGCGGCACGCAAAAAGGCCTGTTTTTACTATTGGTAATAAAGATAATTGACGATTTCTTATGCTTTGTTGTAAGATTAAATCTGTTCGTCTCTAGTTTACAAAAGGAGGGAATGTTAAAAGTAATTTAATATATGTAAAAGCGCCTGAACTAAGTCTGAGACGACAGTGGCTTAGTTGACGAGGAGGAGGTTTATCGAAGTATCGGCGGATGCCTCCCGGTTGTTGATTATCACAATCGAAAGCTTAATGTGAAAAACAAAGGGGTGACTCTTTGGACAAACGCATTAAGAAGATAATCGTTATTGTGAAGAAGGTAACGTTCTTCATTACTTTAAGGAGGATTACAATCTATGTGCGGAATTGTAGGTTATATTGGAACTCAAGATTCAAAGGAAATTTTATTACGTGGTCTTGAAAAATTAGAATATCGTGGATATGACTCAGCGGGTATTGCAGTTGTTAATGACGGTGGCGTACACGTATTCAAAGAAAAAGGACGTATTGCTGAACTACGTCAATCAGTCGATAATAACGTTGTAGCACCAGCTGGTATCGGTCATACGCGCTGGGCAACACACGGTGTTCCAAGCCGTGAAAATGCTCACCCACACCAAAGTCATAACGGTCGCTTTACGCTAGTTCACAACGGAGTTATTGAGAACTACGCAATCTTAAAGCGTGAGTATTTACAAGATGTTGAATTCAAAAGTGAAACGGATACAGAAGTAATCGTTCATTTAATTGAAAAAATTGCAAGTGAAGGATTAGAAGTAGAAGAAGCATTCCGTAAAGCGGTAAGCTTACTACACGGATCTTATGCACTAGCATTAATTGATAATGAAGATAAAAACACAATTTATGTTGCTAAAAATAAAAGTCCGTTACTTGTTGGTTTAGGTGAAGGCTTTAACGTTGTAGCAAGTGATGCAATGGCGATGCTACAAGTAACAAACCAATATGTAGAGCTAATGGATAAAGAAACAGTAATCGTAACAAAAGAAGCTGTTACAATTAAAACATTAGATGGTGAAGTAGTAGCGCGCGATCCTTACACTGCTGAATTAGATGCAAGTGATATTGAAAAGGGTACGTATCCTCACTACATGCTAAAAGAAATTGATGAGCAGCCTCTAGTAATGCGTAAAATCATTCAGCAATATCAAGGTGCTGACAATGAACTTCATGTTGATGAGGATATTGTAAAAGCAATGAACGACTCTGATCGTGTATATATCGTTGCTTGTGGAACAAGTTACCATGCTGGATTAGTAGGAAAACAATTCATTGAAACTTGGGCGAAAGTTCCAGTTGAAGTCCACGTAGCGAGTGAGTTTTCTTACAACATGCCACTTTTATCTGAAAAACCACTATTCATCTTTATTTCTCAAAGTGGTGAAACTGCAGATAGCCGTGCAGTTCTTGTTCAGATTAAAGAGCTTGGTCACAAAGCATTAACAATTACAAACGTTCCGGGGTCAACTCTATCTCGTGAGTCAGATTACACGTTATTATTACACGCTGGTCCAGAGATTGCTGTTGCTTCTACAAAAGCATATACTGCTCAGCTAGCAGTACTTTCAATTCTAGCAGCAGTAACTGCACAAGCACGTGGCATTAAGCTTGATTTTGACTTAATGCAAGAACTAGCGATTGTTGCTAATACAATGGAAGTTCTATGTGACGATAAAGAAGAAATGGAAAGCATCGCTCTTCAATTCTTAGCAACAACGCGTAACGCATTCTTCATCGGACGTTCTGTTGACTATTACGTTGGATTAGAAGGTTCTTTAAAGCTTAAGGAAATCTCTTATATCCAAGCAGAAGGATTTGCTGGTGGAGAGTTAAAGCACGGAACAATTGCGTTAATTGAGAACAATACGCCTGTTATTGCCCTTGCAACACAAGAGCATGTAAACTTAAGCATTCGCGGAAACGTAAAAGAAGTAGTAGCGCGCGGAGCTAATCCTTGCATTATCTCAATGAAGGGCTTAGAAACAGAAGAAGATCGCTATGTAATTCCAAAGGTACACGAAACATTAGCACCTTTAGCAGCGGTTATTCCATTACAATTAATTTCTTACTACGCAGCTCTACACCGTGATTGTGACGTAGATAAACCACGTAACTTAGCTAAGTCTGTTACGGTTGAATAATAACTGATTAGTTTTTTAGATCATAAAAAAGAAGGAGAATAACCAATAGGTTACTCTCCTTCTTTTTTTATTTAAATTCATAAAAATTACAAAAAAGTTAATTTATTCTATGTTAAAATTACGATAGATATAAAGGAGGTTGAGAATGAAGGTATTTGCCTGGTTTTTAATTTTATTTCATATAGCAGTCGCATTATTTTGGATAAGAAATTCTTCTTACCTCTTTTCAAAAGGTGAAGTAATGAAAATAGATACTCGTTAAAAAATGATAAACGAATAAAAATTACTGCTAAACTTGCTTTTATGATAAAAATGCAAAATTCCCCATTGTCTATTTATGAAATTTATGTAACTATATTAATAAGGTCATCAGATGACCTCATTAGATATGAGCGCTTAATAATATAAGTCAACTAGGGGGAAGGGTTTATATGTTATTGTTCATTGCGCTAAGTGCGATCATTGCGCCATTTTTGTTTCTTGTAGTTCTAAGGATGTCAGCTGCTAAAGGAATGGCATTGAGTTCAATTATCGTCATATTGTTAGCGCTTACTATCTGGGGGATGGAAGGGAAAGTAATTTTAGCATCAATTTTTCAAGGAATACATAAAACATTTACGATTTTGTGGATTTTATTCGGTGCATTGGTATTGTTGAATACCCTTCGAAATACGGGTGGAGTTGTTCGAATCAATCAAGGCTTTCAAAGCATTTCAGCTGATATGCGTGTCCAAGTAGTCATTGTAGCTTTTTTATTTGGCTCACTTATTGAAGGAGCCGCTGGTTTTGGGACACCGGCGATGGTGACAGGCCCGCTATTATTGGCTCTGGGTTTTCAACCACTGGTGGCCGCCACCATTGCGCTAATTGCTGATAGTACAGCCGTTATGTTTGGAGCAGTGGGGACGCCAGTAGCAGTCGGACTCAGTAATATTCCAAGCGCAGATATTAATTTCTTTAAAGAAATTGCGGTGCAAGTCACAAGTTTAGACTTATTGGCGGGTGTCTTTATTCCATTTATTTTAATGGTTGTATTAACCACATTTAGTCGCAGTGGTATAAAAGATGCGCTGCAAATGTTTCCATGGACGTTCCTCATTGGAATTGTATATACGGGAAGCGCATTTCTGATTGCTAATTTCTTTGGGCATGAATTTGTCTCCATTTTAGCCTCTCTTATTACGTTAATTGTAGCAACTTTGACAGCAAAGAGAGGAATCTTATTACCTAAAGGAGAATGGAAAAAGGTAATGAGGAAAGATTTCAAGATAGCGGAAGATAAAGCGGAAATGGGCATTTTAACAGCATGGGCACCGTATATTATCGTTGTAGTCTTATTGCTGTTGACTAGAGTTATCCCAGGGCTTAAGCATTTTGCGTTAACTGCTATTGACTTAACCTGGACGGATATTTTAGGAGTACAAGGTATTGTTTCTAAGTGGGAGTTTTTATATTCTCCAGGAACGATTCTAACTTTGGCAGCTGTGTTTGCTTTTCTTATTCAAAGAAAGTCTTATAAAACATTTTTGCAAGCATCAAAAGAGTCACTAGGTACAATGAAAATCACAGCGATTTCACTCATTGCAACGCTTGCGATGGTACAGGTGTTTGTTAATTCCGGACTGAATCTAAACAATTTAAATAGCATGCCAGAATATATTGCAGAATCATTAGCGAGTTCTTTGGGGTCAGTCTGGATTTTTGTAGCGCCATTCCTTGGAAAACTTGGGGCGTTCATTACTGGGAGTGCAACGGTATCCACATTAACCTTTTCACCAATTCAGTACAATGTTGCCCAAGCAATTGGCTTAAACTTAAACACTGTTTTAGCAGTTCAGCTCATTGGTGCTGCAGCGGGAAATATGATTTGTGTTCACAATGTGGTGGCTGCTAGTGCTGTTGTTGGTTTATCTGGTAAAGAGGGGGAAATTATTCGCAAAACGTTAGGAACAGCAGTTGTATATGTAGTATTAGCGGGTATAGCGGGGTTTCTCTTTTTAAATGTTTTTTAAATAAGAAAAGCAGGGTTCCCATTGTATTCTCTTATAAGTAAATCTATATAATAGAGAGATAGATGGGAGTTGAATGAAATGAACTATAAACGTGTTCGTGGAAAAAAAGCATATGAGGAAGTAGCTGAAACACTAATTGAATTAATTAAAGCGGGAGATCTAAAGCCCGGTGATAAATTAGAGTCTGTTGAAAAGTTAGCAAAAAGCTTTGATGTAGGGACGTCAACTATTCGCGAGGCTTTAAGTGGCTTACGTACAATGGGGCTAGTAGTAGCGAGGCATGGAGAAGGTACATTTGTAAATAACTTCGATCCTTCTAAATTCCAGTTGCCTGTTAACATTGCTTTTTTAATGAAGATTGAAGATATTAAGGAACTTTACAAAGTTCGTGAAATTTTAGAGCTAGGTACGGTAGCTCAAGCAGCAGCGGTGCACGAAGAAGAGGACCTATTAGCGCTTGAGAAAGCATTGATTGTAATGGAGAATGCAAGTGGGAATGAAGAGTTAGCATCAAGCGCTGATTTAGACTTCCACTTGGCCATTGCGAATGCGACACATAATAAATTACTTATTAATTTAATGAGCAGCGTGTCGTCGTTGATCTCTGAGACGATTCAAGAAACGAGAAAAGTATTCTTATATTCAGGTAATACAGTGGAAGATTTAAAAGTAGAGCATCGAAGAATCTTTGAAGCTATTAAAAATAGACAGCCGAATGAGGCGAGTGAAGCGATGCTTGAGCATTTACAAAATGTTCAAAGCCGTCTCTTTACATATATTGAATGATGTAACGGGCTGTTTACCAAATTTCTGAGAGGTGAGCAAGTATGAAAGTTTCCTTATTTAGTACATGCCTAAGTGATATTCTTTTTGCCAATGTCGCTAAAGATACGCTTGAAATCCTGGAACGATGCGGCTGTACAGTTGATTACCCTATGGAGCAAACGTGCTGTGGCCAACCAGCGTATAACAGCGGATACTTACAGGAAGCAAAGCAGTCAATGAAGCAAATGATGAAAGCTTTTCGTCATTCTGAATATATAGTTGGACCATCAGGATCATGCATTAGCATGTTGAAAGAGTATCCGGCTGTGTTCAAAGGAGATGTAGAATGGGAGAAAGAAGCAGAAGCTTTTGCAGCTAAGTGCTATGAGATTACTGAATTTCTTGTAGATGTATTAAACGTTACAGATTTAGATTCTTCGTTTAAAGGAAAAGTCACGTTTCATTCTTCCTGTCATATGAAACGACTGTTAGGAGTAAAGGAACAGCCTAAAGTACTGTTGAGAAACGTAAAAGGTGTAGAATTAGTTGACTTACCTTGTGAAGAAGATTGCTGTGGGTTTGGTGGTACGTTTGCTGTGAAAAACTCTGTTATTTCACAAGAGATGGTCAGTGAAAAGTCACGCCACGTATCAGAAACGGAAGCAGAGTATTTAGTGGGCGCTGATATGGGATGCTTAATGAATATTGGCGGTCGCATGAGTCGTGAAGGAAAAGAAGTTAAAGTCGTTCATATTACGGAGATTTTAAACACTCATTAAGAAACGGAGGAATGGAGATGAGCGTCAAAATTGGTGAAATTCCATACAAAGAACGAATTCAAAAAGGAATTGCAGATGATTTCATGAGGCAAGCTGTTTCCTCCGCTCAAGGAAGACTTCGAAATGGGCGATTGAGTCAGGCAGAAGCATTGGGAAACTGGGAAGATTGGAGACAGCTAGGTTCTGAAATTCGCACGCATACATTAGAGAATCTAGACTACTATTTGCAGCAACTAAGCGAGCAAGTAGCTAGACGAGGAGGAAATGTCTTTTTTGCAGAAACAGCAGAAGAAGCAAATGAGTATGTTAAAAGTGTGATAAAAAAGAAGGAAGCGAAAAAAGTTGTTAAATCAAAATCGATGGTAACGGAAGAAATCGGTTTAAATAAAGCGCTCGAAGAAGTAGGTGCTGAAGTTGTTGAATCTGATTTGGGCGAATGGATTTTACAATTGGATGAAGATCCACCTTCCCACATCGTAGCTCCTGCTCTTCATAAAAATAAAGGGCAAATACGAGAAACGTTTGCTAATAAAAAAGGATATGATGGCTCAGATACCCCGGAAGAGCTAGCAGCGTTCGCGCGAGAACAACTTCGTCAAGATTTTTTAGCGGCTGATGTGGGGGTTACAGGATGTAATTTTGCTATTGCAGAATCAGGTGCTATCACGCTTGTTACCAACGAGGGAAACGCAGAAATGGTCACAAGCCTCCCGGACACTGTTATTACAGTAATGGGAATGGAAAGAATTGTTCCAACTTGGGAAGAGATGGAGATACTTGTTAGTTTGCTAACGCGAGCAGCGGTTGGACAAAAGCTAACGAGCTATATCACTGCTATTACAGGGACAAGGCTTGATGAAGAAGTAGATGGTCCAGATGAATTTCATCTAGTTATTGTAGACAATGGTCGCTCGAAAATTTTAGGAACAGAATTTCAATCAGCACTTCACTGTATTCGCTGTGCAGCCTGTATTAACGCATGTCCTGTTTATCGTCATATCGGAGGACATGCTTATAACTCAATTTACCCAGGACCGATTGGTGCAGTCATTACGCCGCTTTTAGAAGGCTATGATGATCATAAAGAGCTTCCATATGCATCGACGCTATGTGCAGCGTGCTCAGAGGCATGTCCTGTTAAAATCCCACTGCACGAGCATTTGGTTCGCCATCGTCAAATCATTGTGGAACGAGAAAATAAAGCACCTATGGCTGAAAAGCTCATGATGAAGGGATTTGCGAAGTGGTCAGCAAACCCATCTCTTTATAACTTAAGTGCAAATCTCGCTAAGCCTGCTCTTAGACCATGGACAAAAGAGGGCATGATTGAAAATGGACCGGGCCCATTGAAAGATTGGACGAGTGTACGTAATTTCTATGCTCCTGAAGGTCAGTCGTTCCGTGCTTGGTTTAAGCAACGACAGAAGGAGGGGGAGTCATCATGATACAGAATAGCGAGGCTTTTTTAGATAAATTAGCTACTACTTTAGGTAGAGAAAGAAGAGTCGAAGGTGTACAGCGTCCAGACTGGAGCGTTACACCACAGCATGACGTATTTAAAGATAAGACACAGGATGAGCTTGTCGATATTTTACAAGAGCATTGTAAAGTTATTCACACAACGTTTAAGCGAACAGGCCGTGAAGGGTTGCTTGGCGTTCTTGCGGAAACAATTAAAGGCTATAATGGGAAGTCGTTGATTACTTCAAACGACTTGCGACATGAGGAATACGGGTTAATGGACTTTTTTGATAGAAATGCTGAAGATCTTCATGTCCATATTTGGGAGGCTGAGAAGGGTAAGGTAAATCAACAAATTGCAGAAGTAGCTGACGTAGGTCTGGTGTTTAGCGATGTGACGCTTGCAGAGTCAGGAACGGTAACGCTCTTTCATAATAAAGATCACGGCAGATCAATTAGTTTGCTACCGAAAACGTTTGTTGCGATTATTCCCAAGAGTACGCTGGTACCTCGAATGACCCAAGCAGCTACGCTTATTCATAAAATGCAGACCCAAGGTGAAGACGTGCCTTCTTATGTGAGCTTTATTACTGGACCAAGCAATAGTGCTGATATTGAGATGAACCTGATTGTTGGTGTACACGGTCCTGTCAAAGCAACTTATATTGTAGTCGACTAACTTCTAGTGGGAATTTCCGTCTAATAGTTACGAAAAGGCTGTTTTTTAGGTAAGGTTTTATACTAGTGTGCTATAGATTTTGGTAAAGCTTCCCTTGATAATTGAAAAGGGAAGCTTCTTTATGTTTATAATGACGGTAAGACGAACTAAAGGGGATGACTAGATGGATAGTATAATCTTTGACTTAGACGGAACGCTCTGGAATTCAATTGGAACAGTAGCTATCGCTTGGAACGAAGTCATTAAGAAGAGCAATTATGTTGAAAGAGAAGTAACAGAAAGAGCCTTTGAACAAACCATGGGTCTTCCATTTCAAGAAATTGCTCAAAAACTATTCCCAGAATTAGATGAACAAAAGCAAAAACAGATTCTAGCGGAGTGTTGTGAAGTAGAGAATGCTTATTTGGAAAAACACGGTGGTAATCTGTATCCACAAGTAGAAGAAACGCTAAAAGAGCTCTCTAAAAAATATAAATTGTATATTGTGAGCAATTGCCAAACAGGCTATATTGAAGCTTTTTATAACTATCATAAGCTAGATGCACATTTTATTGACTTTGAAAATCCTGGGCGCACAGGTTTATCAAAAGGTGAGAACATTAAGCTCATCATGAAGCGTAATAAATTAAAAAGTCCTGTGTATGTAGGAGACACACAAGGAGATTTTCAAGCAGCTCAGTATGCGGGTATTCCATTTGTCTACGCATCGTATGGATTTGGCGAAGTTGAAGCGCCTGATTATACAATTGGTACGTTTCAAGAGCTAAAAGAGCTGTTTTAGCAGCTCTTTGGGTTTAAGATATATGTATGCCAATGCGCGCCGTTTCACAGTCTATATACATAAATATACCTTTGTCTTGAGGGGATGTGACAAAGTTAGCTTTCTTCTTCATTGAATGTAAGCGGTTCATATCCTAACATTATAAGTGTAATTATGATATAGAAAGGAAGAGAGCACATGGCTCAATCAAATATAAAAGTAGGCGTTCAAAAGTTTGGTAACTTTTTAAGCTCAATGGTAATGCCAAATATCGGGGCATTTATTGCCTGGGGTCTAATTACGGCACTATTTATTGAGAAAGGCTTTTTTCCAAATGAAGAGCTTGCTAAGCTTGTTGGACCAATGGTTACGTACTTATTGCCCCTTTTGATTGGTTATACTGGTGGTAAGCTTGTTCATGACCAGCGCGGTGCAGTTGTTGGTGCCATTGCTACAATGGGAGTTATTGTTGGAGCAGATATTCCAATGTTCCTTGGAGCGATGATTGTGGGTCCACTTGGTGGGTATGTTATTAAGAAATTTGATCAGTTAATTGACGGTAAAATTAAAACAGGCTTTGAAATGCTTGTAAACAATTTTTCGGCAGGTATTTTAGGTGGCGTATTAGCCATTTTAGCTTTCTTAGGTATTAGTCCTGCAGTAGACGCGTTTACCCAAGCGCTAATTGTTGGTGTAGATTGGTTAGTAGGTGCTGGATTACTTCCACTAACAAGCATTTTAATTGAACCAGCAAAAATTCTATTCTTAAATAATGCAATTAATCATGGAATCTTATCGCCAATTGGTGCAGAGCAAATTCGTACTACTGGCCAGTCTGTCTTGCTACTTCTTGAAGCAAATCCAGGCCCTGGTCTAGGCGTACTGTTAGCTTATTGGTTCTTTGGGCGTGGAACAGCGAAGCAGTCTGCTCCAGGTGCAGCAGTTATTCACTTTATTGGAGGTATTCACGAAATTTACTTCCCGTATGTGTTAATGCGTCCAATGCTTATTATTGCGACAATTTTAGGAGGTATGAGCGGTGTATTCACGCTTGTACTGCTAGGTGGAGGTCTTCAAGCAGTTGCATCTCCGGGTAGTATCTTAGCTATTTTAGCTGCAACGCCAGGTAATGCAGGAAGCTACATCGCAAACATCGCAGGGGTTCTGGTAGCGACAGTCGTATCGTTTATTGTTTCAGCGTTTATCTTAAAAACAGGTAAGCAAACAGAAGATTTAGATGAGGCAACGCGCAAGATGCAAGAGATGAAAGGTAAAAAGAGTTCGGTTGCTGGTTCAATCGTGACAAATAAAGCAGCTTTACCACAAGGTGTTAACAAGATTGTATTCGCTTGTGACGCTGGAATGGGATCAAGTGCAATGGGAGCATCATTACTTCGTAAAAAAGTAAAAGAAGCCGGTTTAGATATCTTTGTTACAAATACAGCAATCAGCAATATTCCGAGTAATGCTCAAATTGTTATTACACAAGAAGAGCTTACTCCACGTGCTCAAAATAAAATTCCAGAAGCATATCATATTTCAGTAGATAATTTCTTATCTAGCCCTGAATATGACAAGCTTATTAATAAGCTTAAAGATGATTCTTCAGCGGAAGGGCGAGCTCCTGAAGTGGAGGAAGTAGTGGAATCAAGTCAAGAAGATGATAGCCTATTGCGCGAAGAGAATATCTTCCTTAATCAAGAGTTTAACAACAAAGAAGAAGCGATTCGATTTGCAGGGGAAGTGCTTGTAAAAGGTGGTTATGTGGAAGAAAGCTACATTGAAGCCATGATTGAGCGTGACAATATGACGTCTACGTATATGGGAAATGATGTTGCTATTCCACACGGTACAGAAGAAGCGAAAAAGAACGTATTAAAATCGGGATTCACTGTGCTACAAGTTCCAAATGGCGTTGATTTTGATGGTGAAAAAGTACGTTTAATCTTTGGTATTGCTGGTAAAGATGGTACGCACCTCGAAATTCTATCAGGTATCGCAGTAACATGTTCTGACATGGATAACATTGAAAAAATGGTTCAAGCTAAATCAGCTAAAGAACTTAAAGCAATTATTCAAGGTGAGCTGAACTAAAGAAGTAAAAGAGTAGAAAGGCATGTGAAGTGCCTTTCTATTCGTTCTTTTTGAAAGGCGTTGATTTCTTTAGATAAGAAATGAGTTGATGCATGTGTTTATTACGTCCAGGGAAAAGACCATTATTGAGTTAATCATTAAAACGTCAGAAAAACATACGGCTTTATCCATTGCTAGTTTTTTGAAGGTAAGTGCTAGAACAGTACATCGGGATTTGAAAACAATTGAATCCTTACTGAAGCAATTTAATTTGCAATTAGTTCGTACACAAGATGAAGGATTAATAATTAGCGGTAAGGATGAACAGATTTTCAAGTTGATCCAAGAGCTTATGAAAGTTCAACCTACCGATCAGTCTCCGAAAGAACGTAAGCTACTATTGGTTATTAAGCTATTGGAAGAAGCATCTTTTAAGCTCCAAACGCTAGCTAAAGACTTAGGTGTTAGCATCACTACCTTAACTTCGTACTTGGATGAATTAACAGATTGGCTTGAACATTACAGTATAACCCTTGTTCGAAGAAGAGGAGTAGGGCTAGAGGTCGTTTCAACTGAAATCAATAAACGAAAAGCGCTTGCTAATTACTTTCTTGTTTATTTTGGAGAAGAGCTAATCGAACAGCTTTTTTTACTTGAAAATAATCAGTCAAAGCAGGAAAAGGCTTTATATTATTTTAATACTGCTTATTTGGCAGAGGTAGATCGCATTGTTAATTTGAAAATAAATAAAGGTCATTCTAGGTTAGCTGATAGCGATTATATGGGGTTAATGATTCATATATGCATCATGCTACAAAGGTCTGAGAAGGGCTTTCAGTTAGAAGAATCGATGTTAATTAATGAAGCGTCAAATGAGTACAAATTAATCAAAAGTGTGTGTCAAGAGCTCGAAGCACAGTTTTCTCTCAGCATTAACCCCAATGATATTACATTCTTAGCTGTTGTATTGCGAGCATCCAAGTTTCAAGTAGCCAACGCAGTGGATTACGATAGTCTAGTTTTAGGACGCATTATTAAGCGAGTTATTCAAGATGTTTCTACTCAGCTACACATTGATTTAACAAACGACTTTTCACTATTTCAAGGCTTGTTGGCACATATGGAACCATCTATATTTCGCATTCAACAGCACCTAGAAGCATTCAACCCTTTAACAGAAGAGATAAAAAAGAAGTACCCGCTGCTGTTTATGGCAGTAAGAAACAGCATGGAAAAAGAGTTTAAAGAGTTATCTTTTTCAGATGATGAAATTGCATATGTGGTTCTCCACTTTGGTTCTGCTTTAGTTGTGCGAGAGGAAAATGTGGTAATTAAAGCTTTAGTTGTATGTCCAACAGGCATCGGTACATCTAAGATGCTAGCGAGTCGGATAAAAAAAGAATTTATTGAAATTGATTCTGTTGATGTGAAATCAATTAAAGAGATTCATGAAACGAATACAGAGAGGTACGATCTTATTATTTCAACCGTTCGTTTACCATTTTTAGCATGTGAATACATCTTAGTTAATCCGCTGCTTAGCGATGAAGACATTAATTCTATTCGGACCTTTCTTCAAAAAAATGTGGAGGAGTTAACACAAAAGAACCGATATTCAGCAAAAAGCAATATAACCGCTACTTCAATTCCAGCTAGTAGGCCGCCTTTTCAACAAATAATGAAAGAAATAAAAGAAGTGTATACAAGTATTGATTCAATTTTTGACAATCTAAGAATTTACCGAGAAAGTTCGGAGATAGACCATGAACGAATCATTGCTCGTATGGTTGCGGCTGCTGAACGCGAAGCTTTGGTTTCAAATAAAGAAGCTATTGTCCAAAAACTCAAGGAAAGAGAAGAAAAAGGGGGACTTGGTATTCCAGAAACAAGCATGGCTCTTTTTCACTGTCGTCATGAAGGAGTAGGAAAACTATTGTTTCAAATCTCTCATTTACACTATCCGTGTCAGGTAAAAGGAATGGATGGAAAGATGATGGAAGTCCGAAACCTACTGCTGATGTTGGCGCCAGAAAATCTTACCATCCGCGAGCAAGAGATTTTAAGCTTAATTAGTACAAACTTGATTGAAGATAAAGAAGCGATGATGATTTTTTCTTCGTCTAATGAAGAGATGATTCGAAAAAAACTGGAAGATACATTTTATGAATACTTACAAAATAATTTAATAAAGGAATGATAAGTGTGAAAACAGTTGTACATTTTGGCGCAGGTAATATTGGAAGAGGGTTTATCGGTTCACTATTTGCTCAGTCGGGATACCACGTTACGTTTGTTGATATTGCGCAAACAGTTATTGATAAACTCAATGAAGGTAAAGGGTACCATGTGAAAACCGCAGCAGAAAATGCCGAAGTGATTGAAGTGAATAATGTGTCTGGCTTAAATAATATGACGCAAGAGGAAGAAGTATTGGACGCTTTAAAAACAGCTACCTATATCACAACAGCTATCGGACCAACAATTTTACCTCGTATTGCGCCGTTGATTGCAAAAGGCTTAGCAGCTCGCGTCAAGGAAAACGATGAGAAAGTGTACGTTATTGCATGTGAAAATCAAATCTCGGCAACGGAATTACTAAAAGGTTATATTCTAGAAAACCTAGATGAAGAAACAAAAGAAGAGCTTTCTAAAAAAGTATCATTCTTTAACTCAGCAGTCGATCGTATTGTACCAATTCAATCGAATCCAGACTCTATTGATGTATTGGTTGAGCCATATTATGAGTGGGTAGTAGAGACAACAGAAGATATTCCAACAGTTGAAGGAATGAAAATTGTTCCGGACTTAGCGCCATTTATCGAACGTAAGCTTTTTACGGTTAATACAGGACACGCCGTAATTGCCTACTTAGGGTACTTGCAAGGAAAAGAAACAATTCATCAGACATTAGAGGATGCTGAGATTTATGAACAGGTACAAAAGACGTTGAAAGAAACAGGTGCGTATCTTGTTCAAAGGTATGGTCTTGATCAAGGTGAACATGAGGCATACATTAAGAAGATTATTGAGCGCTTCAAAAATGCTTATTTAAACGACTCTGTTAATCGTGTAGGGCGTTCACCTATTCGTAAGCTAGGGTCTCAAGATCGATTAGTTCGTCCAGCTGTAGAAGCAAAACAAGCAGGTTTGCCATATGCAAACTTAGCAAAGGCAATCGCTGCAGCATTGCTGTTTAATCCTTCAGAAGATGAAGAAGCTGTTCAGCTACAGACAATGCTTGAAGAACACGGTATTTTGTATGTGCTAAGTAAAGTGAGCGACTTACATGAAAACGATGATTTAACTCAAGAAATAATTGAGCACTACTCTCAATTACAGAAATAAAAATATCTTTTCCAAAACGAGCCTTATAATAAAAAGAGGCTCGTTTTCTAATGGAATAAAAGGGGAGAGAGGATCCATGATAAAACCAAAAATATTTCAAGTTAACGGAACGGAGTATACTATTCGACCTGCTAAAGTCAGTGATGCACCTGCACTTGCTGAATTGCGGTTACAAATTGATGGTGAAACAGAACATTTCGATCGTGTACAAGGAGAAGGCCTGATTGATGAAGGGGAATTTAAGGAGTTAATTTTGCTAGACACGTCTATACCCAACCATTTATTTCTCGTCGCGGAAGTAGAAGGGAACCTTGTTGGTTTTTCTAGGTGTGAAGGCAGTCATCTGAAGCGTCTCAAACATCAAGTCGAATTTGGAGTAGGTGTCATAAAAGAGTTTTGGGGATTAAAAATAGGTCAGGCATTACTAAGTCAATCGATTCTTTGGGCTCATCATCAAGGTCTTGTTAAGATGACGTTAAAGGTCATTGAAACGAATAAAAGTGCTATATATGTTTACAAAAAGTATGAGTTTGAAATAGAAGGAATTTTAAAGAAGGATAAGCGTCTATCTGATGGTCATTATTACAACACACTTATTATGAGCCGCTTTTTTAGCTGAATCATTCGTTTCGACTTCTCTTCAGAGGGAATACTTTCTATATCAATAAGTATCCGTAGGGAAAGGAGAAAAGATCGATGAGCTCTATTATTTATCAAAAATCTACGATGGTAGCATTGCTAGAAGGTGTTTATGATGGAACAATGACAAAAGAAGAGCTTTCTCAAAAAGGAGATTTTGGCCTGGGAACATTTCAGGCGTTAGATGGTGAAATGCTAGCGGTAGATGGGGGTTTTTATCATTTAAGAGAAGGAAAAGCGGTAGAGGTAGAAGCAAAAGACGTGCTTCCATTTGCCGTGATGACGTATTTTAAAGGCCAAACAGAAATGATTTTAGATGATGTGTTAACTCAGAAAGAGCTTGAGCAACAGCTAGAAGCTCAAATGAGTAGTGAAAACGTCTTTTATGCAATTAAGATAGAAGGAGTTTTTAAACAAGTAAAAACAAGAACGGTAGCGAAACAAAGAAAGCCATATCCACCAATGACGGAAGTCGCTGAAAGCCAACCTGTTTTTGAACTGGAAGATGTAAAAGGAACAATGGTAGGTTTTTTTACGCCAAATTATGTAGCAGGTGTAGGAATTCCAGGATACCACTTCCATTTTATTGATGAACATAAAACGGCAGGTGGTCATGTTTTAGATGTAACAGTTCAAGATGTAAAGGTAATCCTAGAAGAAAAAACGTTTTTGGAATTGGACTTAGATGATACTCAGCGTTTTCGTAATGCTAATTTAGACAAAGAAAATATAAGAGAGGAAATTGAAGAAGTGGAATAAAGCATCGTTTAAGCGATGCTTTTTTTAATCCAAGTAAATGGAAATTTTTAAGTGCCATAATTGCAAAAAACTCCTTGTGCTCAGCTTTAAAACATGTATAATAATACGAGTTGAAAGTAAACTTTAAGTTAAGTGTTACAAAACTTTATTTACTGGAAGTTTACTTATTTTAAACATGTTGAGGTTTAAATAAATGGAGATAGGTAAGAAGATTAAAAACTTACGTTTAAAAAAAGGATTAACGCAAGAAGAGCTTGGAGAACGGACTGACCTTAGCAAAGGTTATATTTCACAGTTAGAGCGAGATTTAAGTTCTCCTTCTCTTGAAACGTTTTTTAGTATTTTAGAAGTGTTGGGCTGCCAACCAAACGAGTTTTTTGATCAAGATACAACGGTGCAAAAAGTTGTATATAAAAAAGAAGACTACACCAATTATTGTGATGAAGAAAAAGGCTATCACATTGAATGGTTAGTTCATGAATCGAATGAAAAAGAAATGGAACCTATTCGCTTAATTTTAGAAAAAAAAGGTGAATTTAAAGAATTTGAGCCTTCCTTATCTGAAACCTTTGGCTATGTGCTAAAAGGAGCTGTTATTGTTCAAATTGGTCAGCGAACGTATGAAGCGAAAGAAGGAGAAACGATTTACTTCCAAGCTGCTGAAGAGCATAAAATGTTCAATGCCTATGACGGCGTCACCGAGCTTATTGTAGTAGCGACAGAATCATATTTATAAAGAGATTAAGAGGAGAGACGATTGAAATGAACGATAATCAAGCGATTATTCGCTTTGAAAATGTAACAAAGCAATACGACAACGATTCAATAGTGCTTGATAATGTAAGCTTTGAAATTGAAAGAGGAAAGTTTTATACGCTACTAGGTCCATCAGGGTGTGGTAAAACGACTATCTTACGCTTAATTGCAGGGTTTACAGAGGCTTCAAGCGGAGATATTTATTTCAACGGTAAGAAAATTAATTCCGTGCCAGCTAACAAACGTCAAGTAAATACTGTGTTTCAGGATTATGCATTGTTTCCGCACCTTAATGTATTTGAAAACATTGCATTTGGATTACGAATAAAAAAAGTAAAGAATACAGAAGTCAAAAAGCGAGTGAGTGAAGCACTTCGATTCGTTAATTTAGAAGGATATGAAAATCGTGAAATTAAAGAGATGTCTGGAGGGCAACGCCAGCGCGTGGCAATTGCTCGAGCAATTGTAAACCAACCGGAGGTCATTTTACTTGATGAACCGCTATCGGCACTGGATTTAAAACTGCGTACGGAAATGCAGTATGAACTAAGAGAACTTCAGCGCCGATTAGGTATTACATTTATTTTTGTTACGCATGACCAAGAAGAAGCACTAGCGATGTCTGATGAAATCTTTGTATTAAACAAAGGACATATTCAGCAAAGTGGTGCACCAACAGATATTTATGATGAACCAATTAATCGCTTTGTAGCAGATTTCATTGGGGAGTCAAATATTATTCCAGGAAGTATGGTTGAGGACTTTGTTGTAGAGTTTGCGGGTGAACGTTTTGAATGCGTCGATAAAGGCTTCGACCCAAATGAAAAAATAGAGATTGTCATTCGTCCAGAAGACTTAGAAATTACGGATCCAGAAAAAGGTAAAATCCAAGTGAAGGTTGACTCTCAGCTGTTTAGAGGGGTTCATTATGAAATTTGTGGATACGATAAGGATGGAAACGAGTGGCTTGTGCATTCAACAAAAAAAGCAACAGTAGACGAAGAAATTGGTCTTTACTTTGATTCTGAAGCAATTCACGTTATGCGCTTTGGTGAAACAGAGGAAGAGTTTGATAAGAGGCTAGAAGCATATGGTGACGAGACTCATGCAAACTAAGTCACGTAATATTTATTTAGTACCGTATCTGCTTTTTATAGCTTTGTTTGTTATTGCACCGATTGCCTTAGTTGTTTATTATTCGTTCTTTGATATTCACAATGAGTTCACTTTAGCCAATTATGAAAAGTTTTTTACACCTGTTTATTTAAAAATGACGCTCAGCTCGTTTTGGTATGCTTTTTTAATTACGCTATTTTCATTATTAATTGCTTATCCTACAGCGTACTTGTTAACTAAAACAAGACATAAGCAACTATGGCTGTTGTTGATTATTTTACCAACTTGGATTAACTTACTGCTAAAAGCATATGCGTTTTTAGGGATTTTCGGTACGTATGGAACAATTAACAGCTTTAGTGAGTTTTTAGGATTTGGCACTCATCAAATATTATTTACTGATTTTAGTTTTGTTTTTGTATCTGTTTATATCTTTATTCCATTTATGATTTTACCAATTTTCAACTCGCTAGAAGAACTGAACCCTTCTTTAATATATGCATCGCGTGATCTAGGGGCTTCTTCATGGACAACATTCCGTCGAGTTGTATTCCCACTCACATTAAATGGCGTGAAGTCAGGGTGCCAAGCGGTCTTTATTCCTGCGCTATCACTCTTCATGATTACTCGTCTAATTGCCGGGAACCGAGTGATTACGCTTGGTACTGCAATTGAGCAGCATTTCTTAGTAACACAAGACTGGGGAATGGGAGCGACGATTGCGGTCTTCTTAATTATTGCGATGGCAATTATGATGATTGCAACTGGAACTAGAAAGAGAGGACTATAAAATGATGAAGAAATGGAAATGGAGCAATATATATTTAATTTTAGTTTTTGTCATTTTATATGCGCCAATCTTTTACCTTATGTATTATTCATTCAATAGCGGTGGTTCAATGAGAGAGTTTGAAGGCTTTACATTGCAATGGTATAAAGAAGTCTTTCAAGATACAAGGTTATTAATCATTGTATTAAACACTCTTATTATTGCTTTGCTTTCATCCGTAATTTCAACAATTCTTGGGATTATTGGAGCGCTTGCAATTATTTATGTGAAAAGAAGAAGAGTTCAAAATACGCTGCTGACGTTAAACAATGTTCTCATTGTTAGCCCAGATGTCATCATAGGAGCTTCTTTCCTTATTTTATTTACGATTGTTGGAATTAAGCTTGGCTTTACATCTGTTCTACTGGCCCACATTGCTTTTAGTGTTCCAATTGTTGTTATTATGATTCTTCCAAAGCTTCAAGAAATGAGCCCAACTCTAATTGATGCAGCACGGGATTTAGGGGCGAGCCGTTTTCAAGTATTATCAAAAGTTATTTTGCCGTTTATTTCACCGGGAATCTTTGCAGGATTCTTTTTAGCGCTGACTTATTCGTTAGATGATTTTGCAGTTACGTTCTTTGTAACAGGCAACGGATTTTCTACACTGTCGGTTGAAATTTACTCACTAGCAAGACGCGGCGTATCATTAACGATTAACGCACTGTCTACGCTAATTTTCTTATTTACTGTGCTGTTAGTAGTAGGCTACTATTTTGTTAGCCAGCGTAATCTTCGTACGAAAGGAGGCGGGGTTGAGAAATGAAACAATTAATGCGGTCATTTGTTGTTATTGTAGCCATTTCACTCGTCTTAATGTACGTTGTATCTCGGTTAAACTCTGCTCAGGGATATTCAGGAGGCAATACCCTGACCGTGTATAACTGGGGTGATTATATTGATCCAGAAATTATTGATGAGTTTGAGGAAGAGACTGGGATTAAAGTTATCTACCAAACGTTTGATTCCAATGAGGCAATGATGACAAAAATTGAACAAGGTGGCACCACGTTTGATATTGCGGTACCATCAGAGTACGCGATTAGCAAAATGAAGGAAGAAGATTTACTACTTCCTGTAGAACATAAGCAGCTACCTAACTTAAAACATATTAATCCACGCTTCCTCAACTTATCGTTTGATGAAGGAAATAGATATTCTATTCCTTACTTTTGGGGAACAGTAGGTGTTGTTTATAACAAAGAAATGCTAAATGGCAAGGAGATTACGAGCTGGGACGATTTATGGGACCCAGAATTAAGAAATCAAATCCTGTTAGCTGATGGTGCACGAGAAGTGATAGGAATGGGACTTAACAGCTTAGCCTATTCGCTAAATGACACGAATAAAACGCATTTAAGAGAAGCGAAAGAAAAACTAGATACGTTAACACCCAACGTTAAAGCGATTGTTGGAGACGAAATTAAAATGTTGCTAGCAAACGAAGAGGCAGCCGTCGGTTTAGTTTGGTCTGGTGATGCTTCAGAGATTATGAGTGAAAATGAAGATCTAGATTATGTAGTCCCAGAAGAAGGGTCGAACCTGTGGTTTGATAATATGGTAATTCCTAAAACAGCAAAAAATGTTGAGGGTGCTCACCAGTTTATGAATTTCATGTTAGACCCAGAAATCGCAGCTCGAAATGCTGAATATGTAGGGTATTCAACGCCAAACGAAAAGGCTCTTGATTATTTACCGGATGAAGTTGCAGAGGATAAGCGCTTCTATCCAGATGAAGCATTAACTGAAAAGTTAGAGGTGTATGATAATCTAGGAAAAGAAATGTTAAGCTACTACAACGAATTATTTTTAGAGTTTAAAATGCATAGAAAATAGGTCTTGTTTTCACTCCCTTTATCTCACCAACAAGGATAAATGTGTAAAATAAATAGGTTTTACTCCCTGTTGAAAAGATAAAAATAGACCTTTAATATAGAGATAAGAAAGCTAATGACATAATTTATTATGTCATTAGCTTTTTTTTATGAAACTTTTTTAAAAATAGGGGAAAAGTAAGGCGTAACACTTATGGCATAGGGGAATAGAGATGACGTGTTAAATTTTTTCATAATAGGAGACAGAATGTGAAGAAACAACAAATTGAATCAATTTATTTTTTAAGATTATTTGCCATGATGATGGTTGTACTTGTACACGTAACGGCAGCGTATGCAAGCGTCCTTCCATATAGCGGTGATGCGTATCAGAAGTATCATTTTATCAACCGCATTATTCGGATTGAAGCGGGAATCTTTATTGTGATTACAGGACTCGTATTCTTTTATAGCTATATAAAAAAGCCGTTAACAAAAGAGTTATGGAAAAGTTACTATACGAGGCGAGTTACATATATTCTTATTCCTTATATCATTTGGGCATTGATTTATGAAGCATATTCAATTTATGTAGGTGCAAGAGAATTTAACGCGACAGAAATTTTGCTGCGCATTTTAAAAGGTGAATCTTACTATCAACTGCACTTTATTTTCTTAATTGTGCAAATTTATCTTGTTTTACCTGTTTTTATATGGATCGCTCAAAAGTTTACTTTTTTTCGCCGCTATATGTGGTTATTCGGAGTCGTCCTACAGCTAGTTTATCTTCAATTAAATTCAATGTACGGTCTTGTATCATTTACTTTATTTATTAGTTCATTATCTACCTTCCTATTAGGAGCATGGATTGGTGTTTACTATAATGAACAGAAAGCAAAAAGCGCGAATAAATCTACGATTGTTTTGCTAATTATTGCTTTAATTGCAGGAGCAATCGTCTCTTCTTTACATTATTATGTGTATACAATTAAGACACTTTACCTATCAGGGGTCATGTACGAGACGATTAATACGTTTTATCTCGTGTTAGGAAGCTACGTAGCATTTCGTATAGGAGAGATCTTAGCTGCAAAACTTCCTAGAAGAACTGTTATTACAGTTCGAAATATTGCAATGTACTCTTTTGGCTTTTATTTAATCCATCCTTTAGTATTAAATATTGTCTCTGAATTTGTACCTGCAAATAGTAATCAATTGTTTCACATTGAAATGCTAATTCGGTATGTATTAACTTTAGCTTTATGCTACCTCATTATATGGGCTTGTCATCGGTTTTTACCGTTTGCAAGTTTATTGTATGGAAAGCTTCCAAAGAAAGCGGTATTCTTATACAAGCATGAAGTACAATAATAATAAAAGTGGTAAAAAGATCAACTCTTTTACCACTTTTTTATTGGAGTTGGAATTCTCTTACTGATTTGAACAGAAGCTGTTATGATAGCAGGTAAGTCAAAAATAAATTATAATTTGACTCACATCTGCCCACGTTTTACATAAGTAATAAAGAAAGAAACTGTTTCCTATAAGGATAGAGAAAGTGATAAAATAGAAAAGATGAAATTGTGTTAGGAGGAACACTTGTGAAAATTAAGCTTGGTCTTTTATACGGGGGAAAATCCGCTGAACATAAAGTATCTTTACAAACAGCTTTAGCAGTAACAAAAGCAATTAACCATGATAAATACGAAGTACATCCAATTTATATTACTGAAACAGGCGAATGGGTTCGCGGTACAAAGTTGACGGGTCCACTTGAAACAGTAAACGAACTTGAAATTAGTAACAGTGGTACGGTCATTTCACCAGTATCTTTAAATACAAATATGTTTGCTTTATCCGACGTGAAAAATGAAGAAACGCTTGATGTAATTTTCCCACTTTTACACGGTCCAAACGGTGAAGATGGAACAGTCCAAGGGCTGTTAGAATTATTAAACCTACCTTATGTAGGAAACGGCGTTTTAGCATCTGCAGCAGGGATGGATAAAGTCGTGATGAAGCAACTTTTCTCTCAAGCAGGTTTAAAGCAAGTAAAATATGAATATTTTATTCGCAAAGAGTGGGATGAGAACCGTGAAGCAGCATATGAAGTTGTTGAGGAAAACTTAGGTTACCCATGCTTTGTCAAACCAGCTAACTTAGGTTCAAGCGTTGGTATTAGTAAGTGTGATAATCGCAAAGAATTAGAAGCGGCATTTGAGGAAGCATTCCAATTTGACCGTAAAATTATTATTGAAGAAGCGGCAATTGGACGCGAAGTGGAAATCGGTGTATTAGGTAATGATGATCCATCGTGCTCAGTTGTTGGAGAAATCTTACCAAAGGCTGCTTTCTATGATTATAAAGCTAAGTACGAAGATGGTAGCACAGGTCTTGCTATCCCGGCTGAAATTAGCGAAGAAACATATGTAGAAATGAAAGAATTGGCAATTAAAGCATTTAAAGCAATTGACGGTTCAGGACTTGTTCGTGCTGATTTCTTCTTAACAAAAGAAGGCGAGTTAATCATTAATGAGGTAAACACAATGCCAGGGTTTACACCGTTTAGTATGTTCCCATTATTATGGAAGCATGCAGGTGTTGAATATCCGGTGTTAATTGAAACATTAGTGGATTTAGCGCTTCAGCGTCATGATGAAAAGCAAAAAATTAAACATACGATGTAAGAAAAAGGCTGACACTATTCAAAATGAATAGTGTTTCTGCTTTTTGCGAAAGGAGTTATAAGCATTATGATTAATCGAAAGCTAAAAGATGTGGTGAAGATGATTCCAAACAGCAGTTTAGCTCATGGTGACGAACAGGTTCATATTAAAGGTGTTTCAATTGATACAAGAACACTGCAACCAGAAAATTTATATGTACCAATTAAAGGTGATCGCTTCAATGGACATGAATTTGTTGAAAAAGCAATTGAAGCAGGTGCTGTGGCAACCTTATGGAACAAAGATGAAAAAGATATTCCACAAAATGCACCTGTCATTTTAGTAGATGATACGCTTGAAGCACTACAGCAATTAGCAAAAGCGTACCGTCATGAATTAGCGGTAAAAGTGGTAGGAATTACAGGAAGTAACGGGAAAACAACAACAAAAGACATGGTGGATGCTGTTTTATCGACAACGTATAAAGTTTTGAAAACAGCAGGTAATTTTAACAACCATATCGGTATGCCATTAACAATCTTGCGTTTGGAAGAAGATACTGATATTGCTGTCCTTGAAATGGGAATGAGTAGTCGCGGTGAAATTGAATTTCTCTCAAACCTGGCTGAGCCTGATGTTGCTGTCATTACAAACATTGGTGAATCCCATCTGCAAGATTTAGGTAGCCGAGAAGGAATTGCTGAAGCAAAATTTGAAATTACAAGCGGTTTATCTGAGCAAGGACAATTTATCTTTAATGGTGATGAACCACTTCTAACAAGTCGAGTGAATAATCCAAAGTTTAAAGCCATTACGTTTGGAAGTTCACCAAATAATGACCTTTTTTTAACGGATATGACAAGAGAAGAACATGGAACGACATTTTTCGTTTCACGTGAAACACAAAAGTTTTTCATTCCTGTATTAGGTGAGCATAATGCACATAACGCGATGGCTGCTATTGCTGTTGGTCGCTATTTTAACCTGAGTAATGAAACAATTGCACAAGGATTAGCTGGCTTGAAGCTGACAAATATGCGAATGGAATTAGTGAAGGCTGAGAGTGGATTAACGTTTATTAATGATGCGTATAATGCAAGTCCAACATCAATGAAAGCAGCGATTAAGTTAATCCATGAGATTCAAGGTTATAACAAGAAAATCTTGGTTTTGGGGGATATGCTCGAACTTGGTGATCAAGAAATACAATTTCATAAAGAGATTGGAAAATTTATTGACCCTGCTGCAGTGGAATATGTATTTACATACGGTCCACTAAGTAAGGAGATTGCCTCAGGAGCACAAGAGAATTTTCAAGAAGGAAAAGTTCTTCATTTTGACGATAAAGATACGTTAGCAGATCACTTACAATCTGTTAGTTCTTCAAATGATATTGTATTGGTGAAAGCATCTCGAGGTATGAAGCTTGAAGAGGTAATCACTAAAGTGATGTCGAAATAAGAAGAGGAATAATAGAATAAGCTCTATTGCAAATAAAAACTCATAGTGTTATGATGTAGTTTGAGTGTCTTGAGATGCTTATTCTCTAAACGTTGATTTCATTAAGTAATCGTTTAGAGCATTTTCCGGGTATCGGGGAATGCTTTTTTTTGTAAAATATAGATAGTCTAAATATAGAAGGAGTTTGAAAAATTTGGCATTATTTCAAGAGTTAGGTTTAAGTCAACAGCTAAACAACGCTGTTAGTAAAATGGGTTTTGAGGAAGCTACACCAATCCAGTCTGAAACAATTCCTTTAGCGCTACAAGGTCATGATTTAATTGGACAAGCACAAACAGGAACTGGTAAAACAGCAGCATTCGGTATTCCTCTTATCGAAAAAGTAGATGCAAGCGTTGATGCAATTCAAGGTTTAATTATCGCACCTACACGTGAACTTGCTGTACAGGTATCTGAAGAACTTTATAAGATTGGACAAACAAAACGCGTTCGTGTTTTACCAATCTACGGTGGTCAAGATATCAGCCGTCAAATTCGCGCTCTAAAGAAACGCCCTCACATTATCGTTGGAACACCAGGACGTATGTTAGATCATATTAACCGTCGTACACTTCGCTTACAAGATGTTCACACTGTTGTATTAGATGAAGCGGATGAAATGTTAAATATGGGATTCATTGAAGATATTGAAAAAATCTTATCTAATGTTCCTGAAAATCATCAAACGCTATTATTCTCAGCAACAATGCCTGACCCAATCCGCCGCATTGCTGAAAAATTCATGAGCGAACCTAAAGTTGTAAAAGTAAAAGCAAAAGAAGTAACAGTTCCAAACATTCAACAGTACTACGTTGAAGTACAAGAAAAACGTAAATTTGATGTGTTAACACGTCTTTTAGATATGCAGTCACCAGAATTAGCTATTATTTTTGGTCGTACAAAGCGTCGTGTTGACGAGTTATCAGAAGCTCTAAACGTACGTGGCTATTCAGCTCAAGGAATCCATGGTGATTTAACGCAAGCAAAACGTCTATCTGTTTTGCGTCAATTTAAAGAAGGTTCTATTGACGTGTTAGTTGCTACAGATGTAGCTGCTCGTGGACTAGATATTTCAGGCGTAACTCACGTTTATAACTTTGATATTCCACAAGATCCAGAAAGCTATGTTCACCGTATTGGACGTACAGGTCGTGCGGGTAAAATGGGTGCAGCGATGACGTTTGTAACACCAAGAGAATCTGGTCAATTACACAACATTGAGCGCACAACTAAGCGTAAAATGGATCGGATGACACCTCCAACATTGGATGAAGCATTAGAAGGTCAACAGCGTATTGCTGCAGATAAGTTAGTTGAAACAGTAAAAACAGGTAACTTATCTTACTATAAGCAATTAGCTGAAGAGCTACTAGAAGAAAATGAATCTGTAGCATTAGTAGCAGCAGCACTTAAGTTAGCAACAAAAGAGCCAAACGATGTGCCTGTAAACTTAACAGCTGAACCACCTGTTGTTGGAAAAGGTGATAAGAACAGACGTGGTGGTAACAACGGCAGTGGTCGTTCACGCTCTAATTCTAAAAACTATTCACAACAAAACCGTCGTGGAAACTCTAAGCGATTTGGAGATAAGCGCCGTAGCAATAATAGCGGTGGTCAAGGAAATCGCCAAAACAACCGCAAAGATTCACGTACAAAAGCATAAAAGAAAAGCGAGCCAATTGGCTCGCTTATTTTTTTGCCATTAGGAAATACTAAACGGAAAGTGAGGTGTTTTCTATGTCAACTTTAGTGCGCTTAGGATATGTAGCAATGAGTGTTCAATTACAGAATGCGTCTCCGTCTCAGACGATGACTTTTGCGCAGTTTCAACGAATTCAAAACCGAGAAGCTGCTATTTCTAAATTAGAGCGTATTTCTATTTCTAACTTAGAAAACTGTTTAAGGTTATTGAAGCATAATGTTTGGAGTGAAGTGGAATTTTTTCGGCTTAGTTCAAAACTCATTCCCCTTGCCAATCACCCAGAGATTAGTGATTGGAACTACATGAACGCTTTAAAGCCGGTCATTCTTGAGATTCGTCAGTTCCTAGAGAGGAATCCGATGCGCGTTGATTTTCATCCCGATCATTTTGTTGTGCTAAACTCTACAAATAAAGATATTTTAAAGCATTCCCTTGAAACCCTTCAAATGCATAAAAAGTTGTTAAAAGGAATGGGGATATTACCTAAAAACCGCTGTGTTTTACATGTAGGAGGAGCTTATAACGACAAAGAAAAAGCGCTTGAGCAGTTTATTCATAACTGGGGACTAGTACCTCATTCTATTCAAGAAATGATTATGCTTGAAAATGATGATACAACATTCTCTGTTCAGGATGCATTATACCTCTGCGAAAAATTGAACATTCCTTTAATATTTGATTTGCATCACCATCAAGCTAATCATGAAAATCCTGATTGGACAGAATATTGGTCTAGAATTGTTGCTACGTGGGAACAAGAAAAGCTTCCATTGAAAATGCACATCTCGAGTCCAAAAAGCTCAAAAGACTTTCGTGCCCATGCAGACTACATAAATGCAGAAGAGTTTTATCAATTTTTAGAATCAATTTCTGGGACAATACCACAGATTGATTGCATGATTGAAGCAAAACAAAAAGATGCAGCGCTCTTTCAGCTGATGAATGATTTAAAAACATATGAAAGAATCGAAATAGTAAATGGATCTACGTTTATTGTAAAATAACAAGAGAACAGTTCGTTTAAAGAACTGTTCTCCTGTTATTTACGGGCAAACAAAATTGTTAATAGGTAGCCGCTTATAAAGCCACCGATATGAGCAACGTTATTTACTCCGCTATTTAAAAATCCAGATAGTAACCCTATAATTAAGAGCACAATGACAATTTGTTGATCGCTTTTTGTAAAATAAATTGTTTTGTTTCGAATGAAGTAAATATAGGCACCGAAAATGCCGAAGATTGCACCTGATGCGCCTACATGACTATAGTAAGCAGGCTGAATGATAAAAGTAAGTACATTTGCTAATAAGCCACACGCGATATAAAAACCAAGAAATTTATAGCGTGATAGCTCTCTTTCTAAACGTGGTGCAAATAAAAATAGTGAAAAAGAGTTAAACAGTAAATGAGCAAAGCTGTTGTGTAGAAACATGGATGTTGCCAAGCGCCAATATTCTCCTTGGCCAATGGCACCGTTATAACCAACAAAGTTATAAAATAAGGATTGAATAGGTTGGGCAGGAATTAAAAATAAAGCCCACAAGAGTATATGAATACAAAGTAGTAGAAATGTAATTGGATAGTAGGTTCTGAATTCGCGAAAGCTTTCGGTTCGAACAAAGATCGCAACCACTTCCTTTCATAAGGAACTTAGTATAGTTTGTTTTAGGTGCATTTCTTTATTTTATGCAGTATACAAAAAGATAGAAGGGTGTGAAGAGCAATTGATTAAAGGGATTGGACTGGATATTACCGAGCTAGATCGAATTGAAAAGCTTGCAAAAAGACAATCTTCGTTTGTTACTCGTATTTTAACAAAAAATGAAAAGGCGAGCTACGATAAACTCCAAGGGAAAAGGCAGATTGAGTTTCTAGCAGGTCGTTTTTCAGCGAAAGAGGCCTATTCTAAAGCATTAGGAACAGGAATAGGAAAAGATTTAAGTTTTCAAGATATTGAAGTTCTAAATGAACATAGTGGAAAACCAGTGCTTTATACGCTAAATAAAAGCGATAACAAGTACATTCATGTCTCCATTTCACACAGTCAACATTATGTTGTAACACAGGTAATTATTGAAAGCTCGTCAAGCTAGTCTGCATATTCATATTCCCAACTTCATATATTCATATTGCGGACAAGGGAGACAGGTAGTATCTTGTTTCTCTCGACATGTAGGTATGACATGATATAAAAGGAGTTGGGGAGATGCATAAAAAGTTTATTGGGTTATTCGCGTGCGCCTTTTTACTATTACTATTGGCTGCTTGTGGCGAAAAAAGTCAGCAAGACGTAACGGATGCACTAGATGCTAAGATTGAAGATATGAAAGGGTATAAAGCTGAAGCAGAAATGAAGCTAAATACAGGCAAGGACGCGCAAGTATATGACGTTGAAATTTGGCACAGTAAGCCAACGTATTATCGTGTAAACTTAAAAAATACGAAGAAAGACCAAAGTCAAATGATTTTGCGCAACGATGAAGGTGTCTTTGTCTTAACACCAGCCTTAAACAAAAGCTTCCGTTTCCAAAGCGATTGGCCACAAAACAGTAGCCAAGCTTATTTATATGAATCGTTAGTGCAAGACATTGTGCAGGATGAAAGTGCAGAATTTAAGTCGACGGATAAACATTATGTATTTAAGACAAAAACAAATTACCAAAATAGCACGATGTTGCCAAAACAAGAAATTAAGCTAAATAAAAAGGATTTAACACCTGTATCTGTAAAAATTATGGATACAGACAACAAGGTACTAATTGAAGTGGATTTTTCAAAAGTACAAGTTGATTCAAAGTTTGATAAGGGTGCATTTGATACGAAACGCAACATGACAGGGGCTAAAATTGATGTTCCAACAATGGCTACAGAGAAATCTGATGAGTTCGGTGTGCTTTATCCAGAAATCTTACCAAAAGGCGTTAAGCTAGCAGAGGAGAAAAAGGTTGAAGGCGAAAACGGTGAGCGAATTGTTTTAAAGTATGAAGGTGAAAAGTCGTTTACGCTTGTTCAAGAGAAAGCAAAAGTAGCGGAAACAGCAGCCTCTACAGCTACTTTAACAGCTGGGGAGCCGTTTGATTTAGGATTTACAGTTGGAGCACTAACGGATAAGACGCTTTCTTGGTCTTATGATGGAATTGACTTTATGATTGCTTCAGAAAACTTAACGTCTGAAGAGATGAGTAAAGTGGCGAATTCAGTTCAAACTCAGCTTGGCAAATAACTACTTTTAATACAGGCTCGCGAATAGCGAGTCTTTTTGTTTTCTTAATTGGATTTGGTTTCATTTGTGAGAAAATTCAAATCTGTTTAGTTTAATTTTTATTTCCTTCTAATGAACTTTAATTTTGGATGTATTATACTAGCAAAGTAGCATATGTTTATAATGGTTCTGAAAAAGGAAGTGTCACAATGGTTAAAGCATTTTACCGAGAAACATGGGCAGAAATTAATGCAGATGCAATTTTGTATAATGTTCAAGAAGTTAAAAAGTTATTAAAACCGGATCAAAAGCTCATGGCTGTAGTGAAAGCAAATGCATATGGGCACGGAGATGTAGAAGTAGCAGATTTAGCACTACAAGCAGGTGCTAATATGTTAGCAGTTGCATTTTTGGATGAAGCAATCTCACTTCGTCAGAAAGGGGTTAAAGCCCCCATTTTAGTACTAGGAGCTGTGCCGCCTCTTCATGTTAAAGAGGCTATTAAATGGAATGTTACGATAACTGCTTATAGTAAGCAATGGATAGAAGAAGTAATTGCAGACCAAGCTAATAATGGAAGGTTAACTATTCATTTGAAAATAGATACTGGAATGGGAAGACTAGGCTTACGAAGTGATGATGAGATCAAGGCAGTAGCAACACTGTTAAAATCACAATCCTTTATGGAAGTAGAGGGAGTATTTACTCACTTTGCAACGGCAGATGAACTAAATTCAATTTACTTTCAAAATCAATATCACAGGTTTCAAAGCGTAGTGCAGCTTATTCAGTCTTTAGGAATTAATCCTCCTCTGGTTCACTGTGCAAACAGTGCGGCTATTTTTCAGCAACCTGAGAATTTGTTTACCGCTGCTAGACTAGGGATTTCAATGTATGGGTTAAGCCCGTCGCCAGAGATGAAGGAAATCATTTCTGTCCCTTTAAAAGAAGCTTTTTCATTGCATAGTACACTTGTACATGTTAAAAAAGTAGAGCCAGGTAGTGGTATTAGCTATGGTATTACGTATGAATCAGAGAAAGCAGAATGGATTGGAACGGTTCCAATTGGCTACGCGGACGGATGGATTCGAAAGCTTCATAACTTTACTATCCTTGTTAAAGGAAAAAAAGTTCCTGTGGTGGGACGTATTTGTATGGATCAACTAATGGTACGCCTTCCAGAGCAGTATCCAGTAGGCACAAAAGTGACGCTTATTGGTAAGCAGGGCAACGAGCAAATATCCATTGATCAAGTAGCACAGCACTTGGAAACTATTAACTACGAAGTACCTTGTATGATTTCAGCTCGTGTACCAAGGGTGATTGTGAAGAATCAAGAGCAAGTGAATATTACTAACTACTTGTTGAACGAACAAAATTGACGTAGGATTTAATAAATATTCAGCTTAAAAATTAAATTTATGCATAAAACAATGCGTCGATTGACAATAATAGTGTAGAAATTGACAGAATTAACTTTCCATTAATACGTATGAGTGTTATGATAAGGAAAGATGAGACTATTGGTGTGTGTATTGATGTTGGAGGTGTATGTTTGTGTCTGAAGCGAGCGCAACTACAGAAATCCTGGTAAGATTGCCGAAAAATTTAGTATCGGAACTTGATCTTATGGTGAAACAAGAAAATGGTAACAGAAGCGAATTTATTTACCAAGCAACGAAATTATACCTTCGTGAGCGAAAAAAACGCCATATTCGCGAGTCTATGCGTCGCGGATATATGGAGATGGCAAAGATAAATTTAAACATTGCTTCTGAAGCTTTTTTAGCTGAGTCTGAAGCAAACCACACAGTGGATCGTTTAGTCAGCGGGGGTTAATGTCTTGGTAGTCAAACGCGGCGACGTTTATTTTGCTGACCTATCTCCTGTTGTTGGCTCAGAACAAGGAGGCGTTCGCCCTGTACTTGTCATCCAAAATGATATTGGAAATCGGTTTAGTCCGACTGTCATTGTTGCTGCAATTACTGCTCAAATTCAAAAGGCAAAGTTGCCTACGCATGTAGAAATTAATGCGAAAAAGTATGGGTTTGAGCGCGATTCAGTTATTTTGCTAGAGCAAATTCGAACAATTGACAAACAGCGACTAACTGATAAAATCACCCATTTAGATGATGAAATGATGGACAGAGTGGATGATGCCTTGCAAATCAGTGTAGGACTTATCGACTTTTAGAATTATACTTCCATTTATACTAAGTTGCTCCTTTAAGGGCAACTTTTTTAATTTGACGAAGAATAACTAGTAAACGTATATTGAAAGAAGAAATCTATTTAATGGGTTTATTAAATATGGTAAAAAATAGCTGAATAGCATAAAGAAATGTGATTTCTTACAAGGAGGAGCTCATGAATCAAGAGAAGTTATTTGAGTATATTCAACAATCTAAAGCGGATATATTTGAACGTTGGCTTGTTACAATGAATGATATTGAAACGGGTCGAATTAAAAGTGTTGTATCGGAACAAGTTTATGTAAACGTTAGTTCAGATTTTGTGAATGTAGTTTTATCGAATGCATTTCGTTCTTTAAATGAGTTTTCAAATGAACTCGAAGATATTGTAGAAAAAGTTGTCAAGCTAGGATGGCCACTTGGATACCTAACGCAAGGCTTGCGTGAGTTAGGACATGTTGTTGTGGAAGGGTATCTAAACGAAGGAACTTCTAACAAAGAAGCACACTCGGAAATCTTTTATCATTTTGATAAATGGCTTAGTCCTGTTTATAACAAGGTAGTAGAGCAATATTCAAGTTCATGGGAAAATACGGTTATGCTACAAAAAGTAGCTTTACAAGAATTGTCAGCGCCGCTAATTCCGGTATTTGATAAAATAACAGTTATGCCCCTCGTGGGGACAATCGATACAGAGCGTGCAAGAAAAATTATGGAAAACCTTCTGCAAGGCGTTGTTAAGCATCGCTCAGAAGTGGTTTTAATCGATATTACAGGAGTGCCGGTAGTTGATACAATGGTAGCTCATCATATTATACAAGCTGCTGAGGCTGTACGATTAGTAGGAGCAAAATGTTTATTAGTAGGGATTCGCCCTGAAATTGCACAAACAATTGTTAATTTAGGAATCAATTTAAATGAGCTAATTACGAAGAACTCGTTGAAGAAAGGAATCGAATTTGCGTTAGAAATGACTAACCGTCAAATTATCGATATGGAATCGGGGGAATGAACGTGAGAATACCGATCTTAAAATTATATGACTACTTACTAGTCTCGATTCAATGGGAGCTTGATGATCACACAGCTATTCAATTTCAAGAAGATTTACTAAGTAAAATACACCAAACTGGAGCAAAAGGCGTAGTAATCGATTTAACATCCATTGATATGATTGACTCATTTATTGCTAAAGTGTTAGGTGATGTAGTTAGCATGTCCAGTTTAATGGGGGCACGTGTTGTTTTAACAGGAATTCAACCCGCTGTTGCTATTACCTTAGTGGAACTAGGTATTGGATTAAATGATGTTTTTACTGCGCTTGACTTGGAAAAAGGTCTTGAGAAACTCCAATCGGAACTGGGGGAATAATAGATGGAATTCCAATCCAGTGTAAAAATTGTAACGGAGTGGGATATTGTGGCGGCGCGTCAGCTAGGTAGAAATGTTTCCAAGGATTTAGGATTTGGAACTGTAGATCAAGCGCGTATTACAACAGCCATCTCTGAATTAGCACGTAATATTTATTTATACGCGGGGAAAGGACAGATTCATATTGAAAAATTGGATCGTTCAACTACACGAGGACTTTTAATTATTGCTACAGATGAAGGGCCAGGTATTCCTGACATTCGCAAAGTGATGGAAGATGGATATTCTACATCTGGAGGATTAGGTGCAGGTTTACCAGGAGTGAAACGTCTCATGGATGAGTTTTCAATTGAATCAAATGTAGGAGACGGTACTGAAATCAAAGCAATTAAGTGGCTCCGCTAGGAGGAGAATAAATGTCTTTTGATAAAGAGATGAAACAGCTATATAGGGATATTTTGGGGAATTATATTCAAACGCAAGATGAGCAAGTTTTATACCAAGGACAAAAGCTAAGTCGCAAATCTTTAGAAAATGAAATATCGCCAGAAGACATCGTTAGTATTCATAAAGAGGTAATTGAAGAGATTTATTCTGATATTCCAGAGAAAGTATTGCATTCATTAGATTTTTTATTAGAGGTTATGATTAGCTATGGATTAGCGTTACGTGAACATCAAACGTTAAAAAGTAAGCAGAGAGAGCTTCGGTCAGAGATTGAAGTTGCTGCAAATGTTCAGCAAAATTTATTGGGAACAAATATTCCGGATAATGTGGATACTTTAGAGATTGGCGCAGTGAGCGTACCAGCCAAGCAGATGAACGGTGATTATTTTCATTTCGTGGATGAAGACAACGGTGGTGTTAGCATTGCGATTGCAGATGTAATTGGTAAAGGAATACCGGCTGCGATGTGCATGTCGATGATTAAGTATGCGATGGATAGCTTACCGGATTCTCGGAAAAATCCAAACTATGTGCTTGAAAACCTGAATAATATTGTAGAGCGTAACGTGGATCCGAGTATGTTCATTACAATGTTTTATGGTACGTACCATCCTGCTAACAACTTGTTTACCTACGCATCAGCCGGTCATGAACCAGGATTCTATTATGAAGCTTCAACTGATACATTTCATGATTTAGAAGCAAGAGGTCTAGTTCTAGGTGTAGATCGTCATGTGAAGTACTCACAGTATGAAAAAGAGCTTCACAAAGATGATATGATTATCTTATTAACGGATGGAGTAACAGAATGTCGAACTGAAGAAGGATTTTTGGAAAGGTTGGACATTATAAAACTAATTCGTAAATACATGCATTTGACACCTCAAGAAATTGTTGAGGCAGTTTTTAAAGAATTAGAAAAACTACAAGAGTTTCAGCTTCGAGACGATTTTACCCTTATTATTTTAAAAAAAGCAGTTTAACTAGAAAGAATGAAGGGTAAAGAATGTATAGTTTATGAAAACTGAGGAGGTTTATAGATACGATGAATTTAAAGATTGATGTTCAAGATGCTGGTCAGGAATATCGTATTACGTTGGCTGGCGAAATTGATGCATATACAGCTCCGAATTTAAAAGAGAAATTTATGGAGATAGCAGAACAAGACGATGTTAGAATCACAATTGATTTGACAGACGTTTCATATATGGACAGTACAGGTCTTGGTGTTTTTATTGCACTTTTAAAAGCAATTAAAAAGCATAACGGTTCATTAAAGTTTGTTGGTGTGTCTGAGCGTTTAAAGAGATTATTTGATATTACAGGATTGACGGATATTTTAAATGTGAATTCACAGGTAGAAGGTGGCGTGAAATGAAGCAACCGTATGATTTCGTTGAGATGAAAATTCCAGCTAAGCCAGATTATGTCGCAATCATTCGCCTAACTTTGTCAGGAGTGGCAAACCGTATGGGCTTCTCTTATGATGATATTGAAGACATGAAGATTGCAATAAGTGAAGCGTGTACGAATGCTGTTCAGCATGCTTACAAAGAAGATGAAAATGGTGAAGTTAAGGTAGGTTTTGGCCTTTTTTCTGACCGCTTAGAAATTATGGTGGTTGATAAAGGTGAAAGCTTTAACTTTGAAGAATTAAAAGAGAAAATCGGGCCTTACGAGACAGCGAAAGAAGTTGAGATGCTGCCAGAAGGTGGATTAGGCTTATATTTAATTGAGACGCTCATGGATGAAGTGAAAATGATGAATTCTAAAGGTGTTACCCTCATGATGACAAAGTATTTGCAAAGAGAGCAGGTGGAGAGTGATGAAAACACAGTCTCAACCTATGAAATTAACTAAAGAACAGGTTCAGGAACGAATTGAGCGTTTTCAAAAATTCCAAGATGAAGAAGCACAAAGTGAGCTCGTTATTCACTATAAAAATCTTGTTGAATCGATTGCCCGTCGTTATTCAAAAGGCCGAAGCTTGCATGAGGATATTGTGCAAGTTGGTATGTTAGGCCTTTTAGGTGCAATTCGTAGATATGATCCTTCGTTTGGAAGAAGCTTTGAGTCGTTTGCTGTTCCGACAATCATTGGTGAGATAAAACGATTCTTACGTGACAAAACGTGGAGCGTGCATGTTCCTCGTCGAATTAAAGAATTAGGTCCGAAAATTAAAGCAGCTGTTGAAGAGTTGACAACCCAATTACAGCGCTCTCCTCAAGTGCAAGAGATTGCTGATTATATTGGAGTCACGGAAGAAGAAGTTTTAGAGACGATGGAAATGGGGCAAAGCTACCAAGCGCTCTCTGTTGACCACTCCATTGAAGCGGATTCTGATGGCAGTACCGTAACTATTCTAGATTTAGTTGGTGAAAAAGAAGCAGGCTATGAGAAAACCGACCAAAGATTGGTCTTGGAGAAGATTTTACATGTTTTAAGCGAGCGAGAAAGAGAAGTCATTCGCTATACCTTCATTGAGAACCTGAGTCAAAAAGAAGCTGGTGAGAAATTAGGTATTTCTCAAATGCATGTATCGCGTCTTCAGAGAAGAGCTCTTGATAAGCTTCGAAATGCCGCTCGAACAGACCTCACCGAAGCGGAGTATAAAAAGTGACGAATCGTATATCTGCTAATCAATCTTTCATAAAAACAGCCACTCATCAAACACCTAAAGATGGAAACACCTGTTGTGGTGACGGCTTTTATATCAAAGAAACTAGCGATTATTTCTTATGTGCCATTGCGGATGGGTTAGGAAGCGGTGAACATGCAAAAATAGCGTCCGATGCTGTCATTCAAACTGCGAAGCAAAATCATAATCTTGAGCTTGATGATTTAATGATGCTGTGTAATGATGTGACTAAAGGGACGAGAGGAGCCGCTGTTGCTCTATTGAAGTTTGATAAACGCAGCCGGCATTTTTCGTACACGAACGTAGGTAATATTCGTTTTTATCTATATGCCCCAGACGGAAATCTTACGTATCCTTTACCTGTAAAAGGGTTTTTATCAGGTCGAAAACAAAAAATTCAGGTTCAGACTTTTCCATATGAACCGAACTCTCAGTTTTTAATTCATACGGATGGATTAGATTTAAAAGAAGTTAGAGCCTTTTTTAGTTCTCGGATGAACATAGAGCAATTATCCGCTCAACTGAAAGCGAAACTATCTTCTCACAAAGACGATGTAACATTCATATTGGGAGAGCTACCAACAAATTAATGATGTAAAATTTTAACTCACATGTGCTAATACATGTGAGTTTTGTTACAATTAAAAGAAAACATTGCTAGGAGAGATTGAGTTGACGGCCATAGCAAAAGTGCAAACAACTGATGTAATGAAGCATGTAAGTGATCAAGTAAACCTTCCTTTAAAGCAAGTAAAGAATGTAATAAATTTAATTGAAGCGGGAAATACAGTTCCGTTTATTGCTCGTTACCGTAAGGAACAAACAGGATCTCTTGATGAAGTGCAAATTCGAGCAATCTTAGACGAGTGGACATACTTAACGAACTTAAATACCCGAAAAGAAGAAGTTATCCGCTTGATTGAAGAGCAAGGAAAGCTAACGGATGAGCTGGCTACAATTATTGCAAAAGCAACAAAGTTACAGCAAGTGGAAGATTTATATAGACCTTATAAACAAAAGCGAAGAACTAAAGCAACTGTTGCAAAAGAAAAAGGATTAGAGCCTTTTGCTCAATGGATTTTAACATTTCCTTTAGAAGCAGTTAAAGAGAAAGCACAGCTATACATATCTACGGAAAAAGGTGTCGATAGCGTGGAGGATGCCGTACAGGGTGCTCAAGATATCATCGCGGAGATTATATCTGACGAGCCTTCCTATCGTCAGTGGATTCGAGACTATACGTTTAAACATGGCGTTATTGAAACCGAAGCTAGAGCTCATGAAAAAGATGAAAAAAATGTATATGAAATGTATTATGAGTATAAGGAATCTGTAAGCAAGATTGTTCCTCATCGCGTGTTAGCTATGAATAGAGGGGAAAAAGATGGGATATTAAAAGTATCCATTAACGTATCTACAGAAGGCATTTTTAGATACATACAAAAAGGATTTGTTAAAAATACGAAATCGTCTGTTGTCTCATTAGTAGAAGAAGCGATTACAGATGCATATAAGCGGCTAATTGCTCCTGCTATCGAACGAGAGATTCGAAAAGAGCTAACAGAGAGAGCTGAAGCACAGGCTATACATATCTTTTCCGAGAATTTGAGAAAGCTACTTCTTCAACCGCCTCTAAAAGGAAAGGTTGTCCTGGCTGTAGATCCTGCGTATCGAACTGGGTGTAAGCTGGCAGTTATTGATGAAACAGGAAAAGTACTCAAGATTGATGTTATTTACCCGCATCCTCCTGTTAATAAAAAAGTAGAAAGTGTAAAGCAAGTAACTGAAATCATTGAAAAATTTTCAATTGAAATGGTAGCAATCGGAAACGGTACAGCTTCTAGAGAGACAGAACAGTTTATTGCGGAGATTTTGCAACATCAATCTAGAAATATTTTTTATTTAATCGTAAATGAAGCGGGCGCTAGCGTTTATTCTGCTTCTGACATCGCTAGGGACGAGTTCCCAAATTTTCAGGTGGAAGAAAGAAGTGCAGTCTCAATTGGGAGAAGGTTACAAGATCCGCTTGCCGAACTTGTTAAAATCGATCCAAAATCAGTTGGTGTTGGACAATATCAGCATGATGTTTCTCAAAAGCAGCTAAATGATTCATTAACGTTCGTGGTGGAAACAGTAGTAAACCAGGTGGGAGTGAATGTAAATACGGCTTCTTCTTCTTTGCTTCAATATGTGTCAGGTCTTAATAAGACGGTCGCTCAAAATATTATTCGTTATCGAGAAGAAAATGGTAAGCTGAAAAGCCGAAAGGAACTGAAAAAGATTCCGAGATTAGGTGCTAAAACATATGAACAATGTATTGGCTTCCTGCGAATTATTGATGGCCAAGAGCCGCTAGATCAAACGAGTATTCATCCTGAGAGCTATGGTTACGTGAATGAATTGCTAGGTAAGGTGAATTTAACTTATGATTATCTTGGAACAGATGAATTAAAAGAAGCATTAAATAGCTTATCTATTTCTGATCTTTCAGAAGAGCTA
>NZ_CP090431.1:3957500-3992500 GCF_021441905.1 Priestia flexa
AGGACTGTTCCTAGGGACTTTTTTGTATGTATATGCTGGATATGAGTAGAGAACTGCGTATACAATAGAGGTATAAATTGATTTAGAGAGAGCAAAGTGAGGATTCGAAAAATGAAACCATTAGAAGAGTTTGTCATCCAATCCGCTTCTATTGAAGATACACAAAAGCTAGCCAACCGTCTTGCTTCGCTGCTAGCTCAAGGTGATGTTTTGTTATTAGAAGGAGACTTAGGAGCTGGTAAGACAACTTTTACCAAGGCATTAGCAAAAGGTCTTGAAATTAAAAGAAACGTAAACAGCCCTACATTTACTATTATTAAGGAATATAAAGATGGAAGATTGCCCCTCTATCACATGGATGTATATCGTCTAGGGGATGAATTTGAAGATCTAGGCTTTGATGAATACTTTGAAGGTGATGGTGTTACCGTTGTTGAGTGGGCTCATTTAATTGAAGAGCAGTTACCAAAGGAATTTGTTCAAATTAATATTTATCATGATACGCCTAAAACACGTAAGCTTGTTTGTAAAGCCAAAGGCGCAAGATATATTGACCTATGTAAGGAGCTTTTTAACTATGAAAACATTAGCAATTGATACGTCAAATTTCGTAATGGGCGTCGCATTGGTTGAAGAGAATAAAGTAATTGGAGAAGTAATTACAAATCTGAAAAAGAATCATTCTATTCGCTTGATGAAGGCTATTGAATCGTTGCTGGAGGATTGTGATACATTACCAAAAGAATTAGATAAAATTGTAGTAGCAGAAGGGCCTGGTTCTTATACTGGTGTCCGCATTGGTGTAACCGTGGCTAAAACACTTGCGTGGACGCTTAACATTCCTTTAGTTGGAGTGTCTAGCCTTGAGATTGTAGCTGCTAACGGCCGTTACTTTAACGGACTTATCTCCCCGTTATTTGATGCGCGTAGACAACAAATTTTCACAGGGTTATATCGTTTTGATAATGGACAGGAACTACGTAATGAAGAGAAAGATCAGCTTGTTATTAATGAACAATGGGCTGGAAAATTGAAAGAATACAATGAATCTATTTTATTTATTGGGAATGATATTGAAGCGCATAAAGAAATATTAACTAGCGTATTAGGAGAACAAGCACTCTTTGCATCTGTTTCACAATACAATCCTCGTCCAAGTGAATTAGCTTTTTTAGGTATGCAAAAAGAAGCAACTCCAGTTCATGCTTTTGTGCCTAATTACATTAGGTTAGCTGAGGCAGAAGCAAACTGGTTAAAAGCACAAGAAGCGAAAAATGAGTGAGAAAATGACTATGACAGTGAAATTTCGTCTAATGAAAGTTGAAGATATTGATCAAGTTGTTGAAATTGAAAAACAGGCATTTGCAACACCTTGGAGCAAAGAGGCCTTCTATAACGAATTAACGGCCAATCAATTTTCTACCTACCTTGTAATGGAAATAGATGAGCAAATTATTGGATATTGTGGAACTTGGATTGTAATTGATGAAGCGCATATTACCAATATTGCTATACTTCCTAAGTATAGAGGAAAAGGGTTAGGATATGCTTTGCTTAAAGCTGCGATGAATGTTGTGAAAAAGCTAGGGTCACTTTCAATGACGCTTGAAGTAAGAACATCAAATCATATTGCACAGTCATTGTATAAAAAGCTAGGCTTTGAGGCTGGCGGCATACGAAAAAATTATTATTCTGATAACAATGAAGATGCATTAGTTATGTGGGTGAAATTATGACAAAAGAAAATGAAGTAATATTAGCAATAGAAACAAGCTGTGATGAAACGGCTGTTGCGATTATTCGAGGTGGTACAGAAATTGTTGCAAATGTAGTAGCCTCTCAAATTGAAAGCCATAAACGCTTTGGGGGAGTTGTACCTGAGATTGCTTCACGGCATCATGTTGAGCAAATCACAATAGTTGTAGAAGAAGCTCTACATCAATCCAATATGACATTTGATGATATTGATGCAATTGCGGTAACAGAAGGACCAGGATTAGTAGGAGCATTATTAATTGGTGTCAACGCAGCTAAGGCGTTAGCTTTTGCTCATCAGAAGCCTTTAATTCCTGTACATCATATTGCGGGACATATTTATGCGAATCAACTTATTACGCCATTAAAATTTCCGTTACTAGCATTAGTTGTTTCGGGTGGACATACAGAACTTGTCTACATGAAAGAGCACGTTCGTTTTGAAGTCATTGGTGAAACAAGAGATGATGCAGCTGGTGAAGCATACGATAAAGTAGCACGTACGCTACAGTTACCATATCCAGGTGGTCCTCATATCGATCGTCTAGCTCAAGAGGGTGAACCCTTAATTGATCTACCGCGTGCCTGGTTGGAAGATGGCTCATATGATTTTAGTTTTAGTGGTTTAAAATCAGCAGTTATCAACACTGTGCATAACGCGAAACAAAAAGGTGAAGATATTAATCCACAAACATTAGCAGCTAGTTTTCAAGCTAGCGTAGTTGATGTTTTGGTAACAAAAACAGAAAAAGCTGTTCAAGAATATAACGTAAATCAACTGCTGTTAGCCGGTGGGGTAGCCGCAAATAAAGGGTTACGAGAGGCTCTACAGCAACGATTCGAAAAGTACTCTAATGTAGAGTTAGTTATTCCACCACTCTCTTTATGTACGGATAATGCTGCTATGATTGGAGCAGCAGCCAGCGTTTTATATCGTAAAGATAGAAGAGCAACCATGGCATTAAATGCGAATCCTGGGTTAGTGCTAGAATAGAGGGCTGTGGATAATATAGTGGTTATCCACAATTTTCAATCAATTTAGAATTAACTGTGGATAATGCATATATTAAAGCCCATCACCAAAAGGTGTATGGGCTTCTTTTGTGTATAAACTGTTAGCTTTCCTCAATACTTAGCTGAAGTTCTTCCCACTCTTCCATTAATGTGGATAACTCTTGTTGAAAAGTTTGGTTCTCATTGTTTAAACGCTGAGATTTTTCATGATCTTGGTAAATTACTGGGTCGCATAAAAGCTCTTCATTTTGCTCTAATTTTGCTTCCACTTCAGCAATTCGTTCTTCAATCTCTTCAATTCTTCTTTTTCGCTGCCTTAGAAGCTTTTTTTGTTCCTTATCTTGTATATATGACGTTTTGTCACTTTTCCCTACAGATAGTTCCTGAGCCATATTTGCTGCTTCAAGTTCTTTTCTTTCTTCCATTTCTGCTTTTTTCTCAACGTAGTAGTCATAGTCCCCTAAAAACTCTGTTGTTCCCTCTGCAGACAATTCGATAACCTTGTTGGTAACTCTGTTGATAAAGTAACGGTCATGGGAAACAAATAAAAGTGTACCTGGATAAGAGATTAATGCATTCTCCAATACTTGTTTACTATCTAGATCAAGGTGGTTAGTAGGCTCATCTAGAATTAAAAAGTTTGCTTTTTGCATCATCAGTTTTGCTAAGGCGAGTCTTGCTTTTTCTCCACCGCTTAGTGTGGAAACAACCTTTAAGACATCGTCGCCTGAAAATAAAAAATTACCGAGCACAGTTCGAATTTCTTTTTCAGTAGTAGTAGGGTAGTCGTCCCATAATTCATTGAGTACGGCTTTGTTAGACGTCAAGTTTGCCTGTTCTTGATCATAATAGCCTACGGCTACATTAGAACCGAATTGGATTTCTCCTGAAACAAAAGGAAGTTTATTCATTAAGCCTTTTAACAGAGTAGATTTACCAATCCCGTTTGGACCTACTAGGGCAATGCTATCTTGACGAGTAGCACGAAGGTTAATGTTTTTTACAATAAACTGATTTTCTTCATATCCAATGGAAAGGTTGTCAACTTTTAATACTTCATTTCCGCTTTGCCGTTCAATATCAAAGGAAAAGCTTGCACCTTTTTCACCATCGTTTGGCCGATCCATTAGCTCCATGCGTTCTAGCTGTTTACGTCTGCTTTGAGCTCGCTTTGTTGTTGAAGCCCTAGCAATATTTTTTTGAATGAAATCATTAAGCTTTGCTACTTCATCCTGCTGTTTTTCAAATTGCTTCATCTCACGCTCATAGCGTTCGGCTTTTTGTGTTAAATAATTTGAGTAGTTACCAGGATATTTATAGGTGGTTTTTTGACTTACTTCATAGACTTGTGTAACCACTTTATCAAGGAAGTAGCGATCATGGGAGACAATTAGGATAGCGCCATCGTAATTTTGTAAAAATTGCTCTAACCAAGCCAATGTTTCAATGTCAAGATGGTTGGTAGGCTCATCTAAAATTAGCAAATCAGGTTTAGTTAGTAACAGCTTAGCTAGAGCCAGTCGTGTTTTTTGCCCACCGCTTAGTGTAGAAATAGGGGTGGAGTAATCAAAGTTTGAAAAGCGAAACCCGTGCAGGATTGAACGAATGTCAGCTTCGTATTGGTATCCGCCTAGATCTTTAAAGGAAATTTGAAGCTGATCGTATTCCTTTAAAAGCTTTTCATAGTTGTTGGAATCCTGCTGATAAGAAGGGTCTCCCATTTTTTCTTCAAGCTTTCTTAGTTCTTTCTCCATTTTTTGCAATGGCTTGAAGACGGTTAACATTTCGTCCCAAATAGATAAAGTGGATTCTAACACTGTATCCTGTCCCATGTAGTCAATCGTTGTTTCTTTTGGCTTCATAATCTCTCCACTGTCGTAGGAAAGTTCACCAGAAATAATTTTTAGAAGCGTTGATTTTCCCGCTCCGTTTCGACCAACTAGTGCAATGCGGTCTTTAGATTGAACTTCAAGTTTTATATTTGATAAAATCGGGTCTGCCCCGTAATATTTCGTAATTCCGTTTAACTGTAGAATAATCATCGTTTCACCTCTACTCATTTCGACATAGTGTATTTTAACATATTTTTAAGACAGAAGTATGAATAGGTGCATGTCATAAGCATTTCCACAAAATTATGTGTAGAATTCATTATTACCACATAGACTGTGTTAAAATAAACTATAGACTACTGTTCATGAGTGAATAGAAGGTTCACTTAATGGAAGCGCTATCTAATTTAAAAAGAGAATCTTGCTAAGTCAAGCGGAGATCTGAACGATAGCCATTATATCTATCGTAATTAAGGGGGCACAAGATGAATACAGAAAACTTAAAAATACCACAAGCTACAGCAAAGCGGTTGCCACTATACTATCGTTTTATTAAAAATCTACATGCTTCTGGTAAGCAACGTGTATCGTCAGCAGAATTAAGCGAAGCGGTGAAAGTAGACTCCGCTACAATTCGTCGCGATTTTTCCTATTTTGGAGCCTTGGGTAAAAAGGGATATGGCTATAACGTCAATTATTTACTAAGTTTTTTTCGCAAAACATTAGATCAAGATGAAGTAACCAAAGTTGCTCTGATTGGTGTTGGTAATCTTGGAACAGCTTTTTTAAACTACAATTTCATTAAGAATAACAATACAAAAATTGAATTTGCTTTTGATGTTATTGAAGAAAAGGTGGGTACTAACGTTGGAGACGTACCCGTTTATCATTTAGATAAGCTTGAAGAACATATGACAGAAGATATTTCTGTTGCGATCCTAACGGTTCCAGCTACAGTGGCACAGCAAATTACGGACCGCTTAGTCAAATGCGGAATCAAAGGTATTTTAAATTTTACCCCTGCCCGTTTAAATGTGCCAAGCTCTATTCGTCTGCATCACATTGATTTAGCCGTAGAGCTTCAGTCGCTGGTTTACTTTTTGAAAAATTACCCTGAAAATAATATATAATAGAATATATATGTAATAAAGGAGGGGAAACCATGGGATTAGGTGCAGGTAGTGTGATTTTAATTGTAATTTTTGCACTTTTAGTTTTTGGACCAAAGAAGCTTCCCGAGCTTGGTCGAGCTGTAGGCCACACGTTAAGGGAGTTTAAAAGTGCCACTAAAGGAATAATGGAAGATAACGAAGACGAGGGCAAGAAGAAAGAACGAAATCAATAGAGGAATGATTGACATATGAACGAACAAGAAATGTCTGTATATGATCACATTGGTGAACTGCGAAAAAGGATTTTAATCGTCGTCTTTTTCTTTTTTATTGCTACAATTGGCGGTTTTTTCTTAGCGGATCGCGTTATTATTTATCTACAATCAGCAGACGAGGCAAGCTCGCTAACAATGAACGCATTTAAATTGACCGATCCGGTTAAGATTTATATGCAGTTTGCGTTTGTAATTGGATGTGTTGTTTCTGCTCCTATTGCTCTCTATCAATTATGGGCATTTATAAGTCCAGGCTTGTATGATAAAGAGCGAAAAGTAACTCTTGGATACATTCCAATTTCAATTATCCTATTTCTTACTGGTATTTCGTTTGCTTACTTTGTTCTCTTTCCTTTTGTAGTAGAGTTTATGATTCGAATAGCGGATAAGCTAGATGTTAACCAAGTTATTGGTATCAATGAATATTTTTCATTTTTATTTCAGCTTACGCTACCATTTGGTCTATTGTTTCAATTACCCGTTGTCATTATGTTTTTAACAAGACTAGGTATTGTGACGCCACAGTTCTTAAGCAGTATCCGGAAGTACGCTTATTTTGTGTTATTAGTCATAGCGGCTTTTATTACACCTCCAGAATTGTTATCACACCTAATGGTTACAATTCCTTTATTCATCCTTTATGAAATTAGCATTATTATTTCTCGCATTTCCTATCGTAAAATGCTGAAACATAGACAACAATATGAAGAAGCCGTTGGAATTTCTTCTGAATAACAAAAAAAAGCCCCTGTTGTAAGGGGCCTTTTTATTTCTGAGAATCGTTGCTATTTGACTTTTTATATTGCTCCTGAAGCTTTTTAATCTTGCGGTGCAATGAAAAGGTTCGAATCGCAAAGCGAAAATCAAAAGCAGCGACTAAGGCAAACAAGATAGTTGGTAAGGTCCATACGGTCGTATCGACGCTTAAAATAGCTAAATACGTAAAGAGGATTCCCATAATTAAGTAGATAAATCCTCTGGTTAGAGGGATATTATTCATAAACCAAGTCCTTTAATAATAAACTGTAGCTGTTCAGCCTGTTTTTGAATTTCAATAATTTCATCAGCAAAAATCGTTTGAACTAACACAACAATCGTGTTCATCAAGACATGAGCTATAATTGGAACAATAATCAGCTTCGTTCTTGCATATAAAAACGCGAATACAAATCCCATAGCCGTGTAAACTAATAAATGTTCGAAATCCCAGTGGACTGCTGCAAATATAAGTGAACTAATAAAGGCTGAAATAAAGAAATTATATTTACGATATAGAGAACCAAAGATGATTTTTCGGAAGATAATTTCTTCTAAAATTGGTCCAATAACGGATGTGACAACAATTAATAAAGGCGTAACTTTCACTAAATTCAAGATCATTTCCGTATTTTCAGAACCAGGTTCAATACCCAATAAGTTCATTTCAATCATGGCAGCCACAGATTGAGAAGCCATTGCTAAAAAGATGCCAAAGATTGACCAGAATATAGCTGTTGGTAAGCCAGCATGTTCATGTCTCATTGACATTTCACGCTTTAACAACAAAAGTACAATTACTAAAGCCAAGCTAAAGCTGATAATTGTCCAATAAGTCATCGCAAGCTGTTTAGCTACTCCAACGGGTTCGTCATTAAACAGTCCGAGGGATAATAATAACGGAATGCCTAAAATGCTAGAAAACTGCATGATGATATAAGTCAGTACGATATAACCATAGCGCTTTTCCAATCTTCCATACTCCTTTAAAAGGTTTTTTATGTATCATTGTCGAAGAACATGTAGGGAAGCTTTTTGATATGTTTCTTCTTGTTCGTATTGTAACATACATATTATATGAGAGATAAAAGAATGCCTTCTTTTTATGTAGGTATGAGTAGTATGAGTTGAAAAAGGATTTTTTAAATTTTTTTGTGTTTAATACTTGCAAAAAAAAGCTACTTTGTTTTAATATAATAAATGTGTTAGCACTCGGTGAGGTTGAGTGCTAATAAAATGTAAAAACATATTATTTGAGGAGGTTGTTTCACTTGTTAAAGCCATTAGGTGATCGCGTAGTGATTGAACTTGTAAAATCTGAGGAAAAAACAGCAAGCGGTATCGTATTACCAGACAGCGCTAAAGAGAAACCACAAGAGGGTAAAGTTGTTGCTGTTGGTACAGGTCGAGTATTAGAAAGCGGTGAGCGTGTAGCATTAGAGGTAGCTGCAGGCGATCGTATTATCTTCTCAAAATATGCTGGTACTGAAGTGAAATACGAAGGTACTGAATACTTACTTTTACGCGAAAGCGACATTTTAGCTGTAATCGGCTAATTATTCATAACGACTTTTAACAATGTAGAATAGATTATTTTTAAACAATTAGGAGGATGAGTCAAATGGCAAAAGACATTAAGTTTAGCGAAGAAGCACGCCGCTCAATGCTACGTGGTGTGGATACATTAGCGAATGCTGTAAAAGTAACGCTTGGACCAAAAGGGCGTAACGTAGTACTAGAGAAAAAATTCGGTTCTCCATTAATTACAAATGACGGTGTAACAATTGCGAAAGAAATTGAATTAGAAGATGCATTCGAAAACATGGGTGCAAAATTAGTAGCAGAAGTTGCTAGCAAAACAAACGACGTTGCTGGTGACGGTACGACAACTGCAACAGTTTTAGCACAAGCAATGATTCGTGAAGGTCTTAAGAACGTAACGGCTGGTGCGAACCCAATGGGTATCCGTAAAGGGATGGAAAAAGCAGTAGCAGTAGCGATTGAAGAGTTAAAAGCAATTTCTAAACCAATCCAAGGTAAAGATTCAATTGCGCAAGTAGCGGCTATTTCAGCGGCTGACGAAGAAGTAGGTCAATTAATCGCTGAAGCAATGGAGCGCGTTGGTAACGACGGCGTTATTACGCTTGAAGAATCTAAAGGCTTCACAACTGAATTAGAAGTTGTAGAAGGTATGCAGTTTGACCGTGGATATGCATCTCCATACATGGTAACTGATTCAGATAAAATGGAAGCTGTATTAGAAGATCCGTATATCTTAATCACAGATAAGAAAATTGGTAACATTCAAGAAATCTTACCAGTATTAGAGCAAGTTGTTCAACAAGGTAAGCCACTATTAATCATTGCTGAAGATGTAGAAGGTGAAGCACTAGCAACATTAGTTGTGAACAAACTTCGCGGTACATTCACAGCGGTAGCAGTTAAAGCTCCTGGCTTTGGTGACCGTCGTAAAGCAATGCTTCAAGACGTTGCGATTTTAACTGGTGGTGAAGTAATCACTGAAGAGCTTGGTCTTGACTTGAAATCTGCAAGCATTGAGCAATTAGGTCGCGCTTCTAAAGTTGTGGTAACAAAAGAAAACACAACAGTTGTAAACGGCGCAGGTAACGCAGAAGAAATTTTAGCTCGCGTTAACCAAATTAAAGCTCAGCTTGAAGAAACAACTTCAGAGTTCGACCGCGAAAAATTACAAGAGCGCCTAGCGAAGCTTGCTGGTGGTGTTGCTGTAATTAAAGTTGGTGCGGCTACTGAAACAGAATTAAAAGAGCGTAAACTACGTATTGAAGATGCATTAAACTCTACTCGTGCTGCGGTTGAAGAAGGTATCGTAGCTGGTGGTGGTACTGCATTATTGAATATCTACAATAAAGTTGCTGGAATCGAAGCTGAAGGCGACGTTGCAACAGGTATCAACATCGTATTACGTGCGATTGAAGAGCCTGTACGTCAAATCGCTCACAACGCAGGTCTAGAAGGATCAGTAATCGTTGAGCGTCTAAAAGGCGAAGCGGTTGGAACTGGATTCAACGCTGCAACTGGTGAGTGGGTAAACATGCTTGATTCTGGTATCGTTGACCCAACAAAAGTAACGCGTTCAGCGCTTCAAAACGCTTCTTCTGTAGCGGCTATGTTCTTAACAACTGAAGCAGTTGTTGCTGACAAGCCAGAAGAAGGCGGTGCACCTGCAATGCCTGACATGGGCGGCATGGGTGGAATGGGCGGCATGATGTAATTAAGGGTTTAAAACCTTGTTATATCAACGTCTAAAATGATAATATGGTTTTCTTGTCCTCGGTTTTGTTCTTGTTTTATAAAAAACACGGCAACCTATGACAAAAAGCTAACTATAGGAGAAGGTCTTTCATCAGTTTGCTAAACTGTTGGGAGGCCTTTTCTTCCATATTGGCGGTCATATGAGCATAGATATTCATTGTCGTATTAATATCTGTATGTCCAAGCCGCTGTTGTATTTCTTTAATGCCAACTCCAGCTTCAATCAATAATGAAGTGTGGAGTAATGTTCTTTTCTATTTTAGCTTTTTTCAGAAGCCTTTTAAGCTGTGCTTCCTTAACATGTTTATCAACATTTCATCAATCTTTATAGTACGGACAGCACCTTTTGTCTTTGGCGTTAAAAGCTGATATTTTTCAAAATGATTGGTAGGGTTATAAAGAGTTTTAGTAACTCGGATAGTACCTTGCTTTTCGTTAAAATCCCCCCATTTTAAAGCTAATAAGGCACCTATTCGCAATCCTGTATAGGCTAATTTTAGAAAATGGGCAAGCTCTTCTTTTTCAAGAAAAACAATATACTCTTCTGCTGTTTAGGTATTTTGAATTCCTCAGTAGGATTATTTTTTATCAGTCCTTGAGTCAGTCAATGCTTTCCGAAAAATCATCCTTCCACAAGCATGAATACCATCCATATGAATACTGATATGAGTTCCGTTAATAAAAAAGAAAAAAGAAGCCTTTAATCTTTGATGCTAAGGTATAAATCAAACATTTGAAAAGCCCTCATGTTCTTGAAATTTGAAGAGTAAAGATTTATTTAACATATTATGTGGGAAAACTATCCTATACTGATTTTGAGGAGTGAGAGGATGTTCGTGAAAGGGAACATTATTGCAGGTGAATTTGATTCGACTATCAATGAATTTTCCTTACAGAAAGTTAAGAATTTCGAAACAGAGTCGGTTCTTAATGAAGACCAGTTAAATAATATTTATCATTATTTAGAAAAACATCAGCATGAAGAGGATGGACAAATTATTACTTTATACGATCAAATGCTTGTACGCTTAGCACAGAATGAAGTTAACCAGTTAATTGTTGATTTAGAGAAAGTAATGTCCTTGTATCACTGATATATATAAGAGTATTTTGTACGAACTAAAGAAGCAGACCCCACCGGATCTGCTTCGTTTTATGATGGATTTGTTGACCATAATCCAGCTGTTTTAACGAATACTCTTGGATTAAATTTTAAACTAGCCACGACTAATTCTGCAAGGTCTTCTGGGTGCATCACGTTTTCTTCATTGCCTTTAACAAGATTTGTATCAATGGCTAAATCTGTAACGACCGTACTTGGTGTTAAAGCAGTAACACGGACATTATGTTTTCTTACTTCTAGCATAAGTGATTCTGTTAGCCCTAAAACAGCGAATTTAGAAGCACTGTAAGCACTTGTAACAGGAGCACCTTTTTGGCCAGCAGATGAAGAGATATTGATGATATCTCCTGTTTTTCTTTCGATCATTTCTGGTAATACTGCTCTTGTTACATTATACACACCCATTAAATTGACTTGGATGATTTTTTCCCATTCTTCTGGTGTTAAATCAAGGAATCCACCAAATTTAGCAACACCTGCATTGTTGATTAGGATATCAATTGGACCTAAGTCTGATTTGATATGTTCAACAGCATGAGTAACGGATTCAAGATCGGTAACATCTGCTGTTGCTGCAGAAACTTTCACATCATATTCCGCTAGTTCAGCAGCTACCTTTTCTAGGTTAGACATATTTAAGCCGATTAGGCCTAAATTAACGCCTTCTTTTGCTAAGGCGATAGTAATAGCACGTCCAATGCCTCTTCCTGCGCCAGTAACTATTGCAGTTTTTCCATTTAAAGAAATCATTTTATCACTCCTGAAATTTTTACAAATTAAAGTAGTTCCTTCCAACAGAAAGACCGCAATCTTGCATGGAAATAGCTTGCGGTCTTTCCTATTTAGAACTTGAGGAATAATTATATTTATTCTAAGTTAGCGTGTCTACAGTACATCTTATTGGTATCTAAACCTTTTGTTTCTCCTGAACCTGATTCGATGATCAAAATATCATCTTTTTCAAAGTTAGGGGTTACGGTTTCGCCAATCACATAGGCATCTATCCCCATGTGCATCATTCGCATGGGGAATGATTTGCCCATAAATCCAGATCTACCTGCGCCTGCAACAAAGATTTTTTTTTGATTCAAGTATCCCGTTAACTAATTTTTCAGCTTCACCATTCGAAATTAAATCTACGGAGCAATTTAACTCTTTTATGTTTTCAGCTAAGCTAGGTATTGAGTTGTATTCATGATCTGAATTACCCTTGATTAATCATTTGTTGCATTTTGGCAGCAGCAGCTTTTATATCAGCTTGTCCAGTAATCCCGCCACCTACAATGACAAGGTCTGGTTGTACTTTGATGACTTCTGGAAGTGTATTTAATTTAATACCACCTGCGATTGCAGTTTTAGCATTTTTTACAACACCTTTGATGGTTTGTAAATCTTCAAAAGAGTTCTTTCCAACTGCTTGAAGATCATAACCAGTATGAACACAAATATAATCAACGCCCATAGCGTCTACTTCTTTTGCACGTCCAGCAAGGTCTTTTACAGCAATCATATCAACAAGGATTTTTTTACCTTGTTTCTTCGCTTCTTCAACAGCACCTTTGATTGACATATCTTCAGCAGCTCCAAGAATAGTGATGATATCTGCACCTGCTTCAGAAGCTTTCATCACTTCATATCCAGCAGCATCCATAATTTTCAGGTCTGCTAATACTTTTAAGTTAGGAAATGCTTCTTTTACTGCCTTTACAGCATGAAGACCTTCATTGATTACAACCGGCGTACCGATTTCAACGATATCAATATGTTCCTCTACTTGTTTTACCAGCTCAATTGCTTCTGGGATGTTGACTAAATCTAATGCTAATTGTAATTCCATCTATATTCACTCCTATAATTATTTTATTTTTGTAAAATGATAATATCTCCAAAGGGTAATAAACTTTTACAGTAATATTATCCTTATAGTGCATTATCTGTACCTGCCAGCAATAAGGGATATCATGTCCTCTCGCTGAATAATTGCAAGTATACAACGTATATAACAACAATGAAAGTACGCACTTTTATTTTACATAGTGTTAAAAAGTATACTGTAAGAAAAACCGCTTATATAGTCTTACTATTAATTTTAAAAGAAACTGCACCATTTCGGCACATTCTTATTAGCTGTTAATGTTGTAATTATTAATATTGCCGCTTTTGTCTTTTCACTAGAAAAAGCCATGCTGTCACTTGCCGTGTACTATATTGTTGCAAAAATGATTAATGATGGATGTAATCATGGGAAAACTGTCATTACAGAAAAATCGGACGAAATTGGTGAAAGGATAATCAAAGAATTAAATATGAGTATTACCTATTTATTCGGAATTAAAAAGAGTTATATTGTCAGTTAATCCTAATGCAATTATGGAGGCTTCTTATGATTGTGAGACAACCAGTTTAGATAGCTCGCTTATTACGCCTACGCCAAAAGCTTCAACATATAAAGAATAATGTTCTCAACAAGTTTATTTGTGGCCAGGGAGAGGATGCTCACCCTGGCTTTTTAATTTATTTAACACAAAAATAGATGAGTTTATTTTCTTTAGTATACATTTTGTTATTATGTTATTTCTTTATCACTATTTAAATAAAAAGTGCGTACTTCCATTAAAAAAATATAGGCTTTATACTTACATCTTGTTGCAGCATTGGATTCACAAAATACTGTGGTTATTGATTAGTCATCTCATCTTCCGCATTTAGTTAACTACATTGAAAGGTTGAATAATATGTTCGGGTTACATGCAAAGCATCACAAAGTTTGTTCAAGATGCCTAACCTTCATATCGAATAATGGTTATTGTCCAAAATGTGGTCATTCGAATTTTAGGGACATCATTATTACGGTCCAAGCAGGTTCAAATAAAAATATGGCTAAGCCAGGGATTGGCTATCAAGAGTTATAGTAGTTTTTTAAGAAAGGAATAAGTGGAATTTTTAATTTTGGAGGTATGTAAAATGGAGGCAATGACATTTGTCTTATTTGGGGCGACAGGGGACTTAGCAAAAAGAAAAATCTTCCCAGCTCTATATAATTTATTTTTGGATCAAAAATTACCTTTTCCCATCTCAATTATTGGGGTGGGCAGAGGAGATTTATCAGATACTGATTTCCAAAACCATGTGGAAGATTCCTTAAAAACATTTTCTAGACGATCACTAAATGATGATTCAAACCTTGAATTGTTTATCCGTGCATTTCGGTATAGCCATGTAGATGCTATAAAGGCTGAAGGATATAAAGGATTACTTGAACTCGTTAAACAACGTGAAGAAGAATTGAATATTCCAGAAAATCGAATGTTCTACCTATCTGTTGCTCCAGAGTTTTTTAATGTGATTGCTTTCAACATTAAAGATAGTGGTCTTGGTTCTACTAAAGGTTGGAAACGTCTAATTATCGAAAAGCCGTTTGGACATGACTTAAAATCGGCTCAAGAATTAAACGATAAACTAAGTAAAACATTTGATGAAGAAGAAATTTTCCGCATCGACCACTATCTTGGAAAGCCGATGGTACAAAACCTGGAAGCGTTAGGATTTGCAAATCCAGTGCTTCAAGCATTATGGAACAACCAATACATTGCAAATGTGCAAATTACTGCAAGCGAAACAGTTGGGGTTGAAGAGAGAGCTGCTTATTATGATCAAGCTGGGGCTATTCGCGACATGTTTCAAAATCATATGCTGCAATTGTTGATGATGACAGCAATGCAGCTGCCAAAACAAATTAGTGCAGAAGAGATCCGCAATGAAAAGAGAAAAGTAATAGAATCACTTCGTCCATTAAAGAAAGAGGATGTGGTGAATCATGTGATTCGAGGTCAATATGGTCCTGGTGAAATCCAAGGTAAACCAGTTGTTGGGTATACAAGAGAACCTGAAGTTGCTCCTTCTTCTGTAAATGACACATTTGTGGCTGTCCGTCTATGTGTGGATGATAATTTTTGGAGAGGGGTTCCTTTCTATATCCGTACAGGAAAAAGAATGACAGAGAAATCCACCCGAATTGTGATTGAATTCAAAAATACTTTAAAGGATTTGTATAGGACTCAAGAAGAAGAAACTGCGCCAAATCTTTTAGTGATTGAAATCAATCCAAACGAAAGGGTTTCATTACAATTAAATAGTAAAAACCCATTAAACAATGGGAAAATCGAACCAGTCAATGTTGATTTTTCTGCTAAGCAAGCAGATGTTCCTGAAGCGTATGAGCTTTTAATTTACGATGCAATGCGTGGCGACTCAACATTCTTTGCACATTGGAAAGAAGTGGAGTTGTCTTGGAAATGGGTACAGCCTATCTTAGAGGCTTTTGAGGAAAATACAGTTCCCCTTCAATTATATCCATCAGGGTCAATGGGACCAGATGCTTCCTACCGATTATTGGAAGATGAAGGATATAAATGGTGGTAGTAATAAAAGATGAAGAATGTTTTTAGATTATTAAGGAGGAAATGAACATGAAAGTCGGATTAATTGGTTTAGGAAAAATGGGATTAAACTTAGGTCAAAATTTAATTGATAACAAGCACGAAGTAGTAGCTTTCGATGTAAATGGAAGTGCCGTTGAAGAAATGAATAAATACGGTGCTCAAGGTGCATCTGATTTAAAAGAACTTGTTGAATCATTAGAAAAACCAAGAGTTGTATGGATTATGGTTCCGCATGCTGTGGTAGATTCAGTAATTGATGAAATGACACCATTGTTGAGCACTGGAGATATCGTAATTGAAGCTGGAAATTCTCACTATAAGGAGTCCATTCGCCGATATAACCAGCTAAAGGAAGTAGGAATTCACTTTATGGATGCCGGTACTTCTGGTGGAATGGAAGGTGCTCGTAATGGAGCATGTTATATGATTGGTGGAGACCCTGAAGCCTGGAGCATCGTGGAACCTATTTTCAAGGATACAGCTGTCGAAAACGGATTTATCTATGCTGGTAAAGCAGGGAGCGGTCATTTCTTGAAAATGGTTCACAATGGAATTGAATACGGTATGATGGCAGCAATTGGTGAAGGATTCGAGGTATTAGAAAAAAGCAAGTTCGATTTTGACTACGAAAAAGTGGCTAGAGTGTGGAATAACGGCTCAGTTATTCGTTCATGGCTCATGGAGTTGACTGAACGTGCATTTTCAAAAGATGCAAAGCTAGATGAAATTAAAGGGATTATGCACTCTTCTGGTGAAGGGAAATGGACAGTTGAAACAGCTTTAGATTTACAAGCAGCTACTCCTGTTATCGCAATGTCTCTTTTGATGCGTTACCGTTCATTAGAAAGCGATACTTTTACAGGTAAAGTGGTAGCTGCACTAAGAAACGAATTTGGTGGACATGTTGTTGAAAAAAACTAACAGAATTACATCTGTCACATTTAATGGAAAAAGAGTCAATAAAAATAGGTGAAGAAAAATAGCTCATTATTTGTGAAAGAGTAATGAAAACAAGGAATATGATGATAGAAAAGGATGTGAAGTTCATGAATGTATTGGATGCAAAAATGATAAATACTCAGCATGGTATAGAAACTTATCTAGATCTATTGAAAAATGTTGAAGTGAAAGACATTCAATATGTTACAGAGACAGCTTCTTTTTACGAAATCACTATAGGTGTAGAGTATTTTCGGTTAAGAAATGAAAATTATTATAATAGTGAAAAGAGATATTTTAAGATGCGTATGAATTCTGATTTAAATGCTATTACTATAGTAGAAACAGAAATAGAAAGTTTATTTGCTGTGAAAAATGAATTTGAAAGATCTGCAACAAAGGAACTGATTGGAGAGTGGCTAATAAAAAGCAATGCTTTCAGAAAAGTTCTTAATGATTTGATAGCTGATAAGAAAATGGAAAACGTTAAAACGGAGGAAAATATAATAGGAAAAATAAGGTTCCTGGAAAAATTACTTGAAATTACAACAGAAGACATTTTAAGTGCTCGTGTTGAGAAATCTCACTAGTTTCCGAAATAACTATTAAAAGGATAGAAAATTTTTTTGGGAATATGTTTTTTAGAAAAATTAAATAGGGAATCTCAAACGGTATGAATTCCCTATTTAACTTCTGCTTCTATTTTTGTAATGCATCTTCCTATCAAGAAAATATGTTTAACTTTTCCAATCATATAAGATCCCCTAATAAACATGAGTAAGAAAACGATTATATATTTATCTGCCATCAATGCTTTAAATTGTTCCATCATTCTTTAACGCCTTTCTTGAACAGCAGACTAGAATTATATATTCACTGCTAATATATAACGTATGGAAGGATATTACAAGTGTGTACTTTTATTTTATATAGTGAAAAAAGCATACTGTTGGTTATAATAAATATGGAGGTGAAGTGAAATGTCACGAATGCAGGATAAGATGTTTAATTGTGAAAAAGAATTAACTCTTTCCGTTATCGGTGGTAAATGGAAGATGCTTATACTATGGCATCTAGGAAAAGAGGGAACGAAGCGATTTGGTGAACTGAAAGCTCTTATGCCAGGGATCACGCAGAGAATGCTAGTTAATCAATTGCGAGAACTGGAAGAAGATTTGATTGTAAAACGCAAAGTCTATCCCGTGGTTCCTCCAAAAGTAGAATACTCCCTTACTGAACAAGGAAGAAGCTTGATGCCGATTCTCGATGCTATGTATAACTGGGGGAAAGGTTATATGGAAACTGCTGGGTTGAATCCTTTAGTAAGACAAGAGTCGATTAGGTAAATTTTAAATGGTAATCTAAGGTTGACTCTGGCCAAGGGGGTCAACCTCTTTTCATGATAATTTAATAATTATTTTTAGTGTTTTGTAATGCCTCAAAATAAAGCTGATAATTAACTTTTATTTTCATTTTCCCCCAAGCGGCTAACCATACCTTTTCGCTGATGGGTTTGGAAAAGGGGCTAAGGGTGTGTGTCCCGATTTGAAGAGGATCCACCTTCAGCTCTTGCATTTTTTTATGAGGTCCGTAATTTTCATTTCTAATTCATTTTCAATTTCCTTATGAAGCTGCATCAGTTCATTTCCGTTAAGGATATTTTTTACCTTGATATTTCTCAATTCTTCCATTTATATTTGAAAATGAATGGGCGGCATGATGTAATATCAGCTCCCGAAATAAAAAGACCTCTTTCCTTACAGGAAAGAGGTCTTTTTCTATTAACGAATTCTCTGCTTACGCATCCACTGCGTTGCTACCCACTTTTCACCTTTTACAACGGGTGCACCGCCATGAAGAGTTAAGTCGTTAAGCTCTTGATTTGTATAGAAGTATTCAAAGTATACGGCCATACCTTTTTTCGGCGTAACGGAAAATTTTAGCTTTGGAAAATAAGTTTCGCCACCTTCTTCTACATCATTTAAGTACATAACGAGCGTGCTGATTCGATTGTTCTTCGCGGCTTTGCTTGTAGGGACGAAGTAATCGTGGTGTGCTCGATATTCTTGATCTGGTAAATAGTTTAAAATTTGAAGACCCTCAGCATGATCGGTTGGAATGCACGTGATTTCGGAAGTGCGCATTTCGATTTTCTGTACAAGTGGATTCTCGCTTTCATCGAAAAACATACCGCTACTTGTACGGATATTATTAACTTCACGTGAAGCTCCAATTTTAGAGCGCTGCATTTTATCTTTAGATAGCTGAATTAGTTCATCACACTCTTCATCGCTTAACACATTGTCTAATACGAGAATGAGCGGATCTTCTAAACGAGCGATAATGTCAATCTCTCTATCTCTTAATATAATTTTATTGCCTATATGATTAAAGATTGTTTGTTCTTTTGTTACTAAAGACTCTTGATCTAAAGCCATTTTTCTTCTTCTCCTCAAAAAAGACTTATTTTTCTGAAATCTAATGCAGTATTCTTGGAATCGCTTACTGATAAAAATTATATCACGCAGGGCAAAGGTTTGCTTCTAATAAGATAAATGTTTATTTTCTAATTATTTGAGGTTGTTTCGAAACTGGTAAAAATATAAAGCATCAGACTCACCTTATTTCTTTTAAGTAAACTGCTTGATTTGCTAGAATAGTACTATATTTGTGACAAATTTGTATGTATACATACATTAAGGGAGGACTTTCATGATACCAGCAGAAAAGGTGCAGACTCAGCTTCAACAGCTTTTAAATACAATTGACGAAGTGGTTATAGGAAAGCGAGATGTAGCTAAGCTCAGTATTGTTGCACTCCTTGCAGAAGGACATGTTCTATTAGAAGATGTACCAGGAGTAGGGAAAACGATGTTTGTCAAAACGTTGGCTAAGGCAATTAATGCTGATTTTAAGCGAATTCAATTCACACCAGACTTGTTGCCGTCAGACGTAACGGGTATGTCGGTATATAGCCCAAAGGATATGGAGTTTCACTTTAAACCAGGCCCAATTTTAACGAATATTGTATTAGCAGATGAAATCAACCGTAGTTCACCAAAAACACAAGCAGCACTATTGGAAGCCATGGCTGAGCAGCACGTTACCATAGACGGGTTAACAAGAGAGTTACCATCTCCATTTTTTGTGATGGCTACGCAAAATCCAATTGATTTTGAAGGAACGTATCAATTACCAGAAGCGCAGCTTGACCGTTTCTTATTTAAATTAAATATGGGATACCCAACGAAACAAGAAGAGCTAGCTATTCTAAATGGAGTTGAGCAAAAGCGAACGATAGATGATGTCCAGCCTGTTATGAATGTGGAAGAACTGCGTACGATGCAGCAAATGGTGAAGGATGTTTACGTAGATGATGTCATTAAAAACTATATCGTCGATTTGGTTATCCAAACGAGAACTCATGAATCCATTAGCCTTGGCGTAAGCCCGCGTGGTTCCGTAGCGTTAATGAAAGCAATTCAAGCGTATGCTTTGCTTGAAGGTAGAGATTATTGTATTCCAGATGATGTTCAACACTTAATGAAACATGCGTTCGCACACCGTGTTATACTGCAACCTGAGACGAGATATGAAGGGGTGACGGAAGGCTCCATTATCGAAGGCATTATAAAGCGTACGCCTGTGCCGGTGAAAGGATAAAAGCTATATGGCTAAACTAAGTGTTAAAAGGCAACCAGTCATAAGCTTTTTGTTATTAGTAGTCTTATTAGTAGCGACTTTTGCTTATGCGATGTTTCAAGGAGGATTTGTAAGCTGGTTTTTATTTTATAGCTTTCTGCCTTTTGGTTTATATGGAATTGTGATCGCGTTCTATCCTATGAAAAGCTGGCAAGTGGAGCGAGTGATGACGCGTACGCAGTACGAAGCAAAGGAATCGGTTTATTACAAAGTTCATATTAAACGAAACTCATTTTTTCCTTTGTACAATCTTTCGGTTGAAGATATATGTAAAGAGGCTGATTTATCTTTGCGAAAGGTAGTATACCCACTGTGGAAAAAAGACATTGTGATTGAGTTTGAAATTCCCTCCTTAGAGAGAGGTGAGTATAACCTTACTGGAATCTCGATTGAAATGAGTGATTTATTAGGCATTGTTCATCGACAGCAAGTTTTTGTGACAAGAAACCAGCTCATTATGTATCCTCATTTAATACAAGTTAAACCTACCTCTTCCCAATGGAGTGAGGGGGAAAAGCACTTTTATAAGCGTTCCATTGCTGAAAATACGATGCTTGCTACTGGTGTGCGTGAGTATGAACAAGGAGACCGCTTGTCTACTATTGACTGGAAAGCGACCGCCCGAAAAGGAACGCTTATATCAAAAGAGTTTGAGAAGATGAGTGATTTGGAAGAGGTTCTTATTTTTGATGGCGTTGATCCTACAGACTTTGAGGAACGGACTGGTTTCATGGCTTCAATGATTCTATCGTATCTAAATCAGCATAAGCCAGCTTCATTTATCCATGGGGGAAGCAGTAGTCGTTTAAAGGAATTGCATGGAGGAGCTCAGCATGAGAGAGGATGGCTTGCTTACTTTGCTAGGGTCCAGCCGATACGAAACGGAAAGCTAACGATTCCAAAAGGTTTATCTCATGCAGTTACTGTTATTTCAAGTTCGATGACAAGTGAATTAATTCAAGAGGTTCAAGCTAAAGTAAGTCCACAAACAAAAGTAACGCTTTTTATTATACAAAGCAAACAAGACGGACGAGGTTATGTGAATATTCCAAGGTGGGATGTTCACTTTATTCAATTTCCAAATCCCCGTAGTGTCCGGGAGGTGAAGAAGCAATGAAGTCTCTAAGTATTCGCAGCATATTACTTTATGTCGGCGCGTTTTTATTGCTGATTGAATGGCTACATCCACTTAGCGTGGTGACTGATACAGGTGAGATTCAGTATTTTATCTTTTTTGTTAGTATTACCTTTCTCTTACTGATGCTGCAGACCTCGTTTTTTATTGTGACAGTTATAAACGCAGCGTTTGTTTTGTATGCTGTTAATCGCATTTACTATCAAACGCCCTTTTTATCAGCAGAATGGTTTAGTGCGTTCGTTGACCAAACTTCAATAGATATAGGCCGTATTATCGGCTGGCAAATTCCCAATTTGTCAGTTGAGATGAGAACATGTCTGTTTTTTATCTTGTTATGGATTATGGCTTACTTAATTCGCTACTGGATTTTTTATCAGCAAAAGATTTTTTTCTTCTTTTTATTAACAATTGTTTACGTTACAGTGCTTGATACGTTTTCTGAGTATGACGCTACGTTTGCTATTGTTCGAGTTGTAGCCATTGGCTTCTTATTATTAGGCTTTTTGCGATTACACATAGATGGAAGAACCAAACAAAAGCTTTCCCACGTTGAAAATAGAGCAAGGTCTTTCTTTTTGCTACTAGGTGTTCTACTTATAGCAGTTGGTGTTGCTTATATTGCACCAAAATCAGCTCCGAAATGGCCTGACCCTGTTCCGTTCTTAACAGCTTACACACAAAACAGTGGTGAAGGCGCATCAAATAACCAGCGGATTGGTTACGATACTGATGATTCTCAGCTCGGCGGTGCCTTTACCGCAGATGATACGGTTGTATTTACTGCTCAAACAGAGAAAGAGCATTATTGGCGGATTGAAACAAAAGACGTCTATACGGGAAAAGGCTGGGAAACGTCTTATAATGCTGCGAGTCGACCGTTAGAAGGAAATGAGAACGTACTTCCTCAATATGGTGCAAGTGTAGAAAAAGAATCATACACAGCGTCCATTAAGTTTGAACAACCAACTATTCATTTAATGCATGTTCCAGAATTGAAGAGTATTTCTCTTAATGATGTACTGCAACCGCAAATTACGCCAGCGAATGAAAAGTTATTTCCTTACAATCAAGGTCGCGTGACCGAAGCGAAATCATATGAAATGACATATGCATATCCTACTTTTAATATTGAACAGCTACAAAATAGTGATCGAAATGGAGTTTCTATTGAACAGAATTCTTCGTTTCAAAACAGGTACACTCAGCTCCCAGAATCATTACCTAATCGAGTTGGGCAGCTTGCTCAAGAGATTACAGCTGAGGAAGCTACTCGCTATGATAAAGTAAAAGCAGTAGAGAAGTACTTTCAAGCTAATGGTTTTGTATATGATACAAACGATGTAGCTATTCCTGGTGAAGGAGAAGACTACGTAGATCAATTCCTGTTTGAGACGCTTAGAGGATACTGTGATAATTTTTCTTCATCCATGGTTGTCCTACTTAGAACACTTGATATTCCAGCGCGCTGGGTGAAAGGCTATACCGAAGGCGAACAAATTAGCGCTAGTGCAGAAACGCCTGTATATGAAGTGACGCAAAACAATGCACATTCATGGGTCGAGGTTTATTTCCCAGGAACAGGTTGGGTTCCGTTTGAACCAACTAAGACATTCTCAAACCCTTATGAATTTGATGAACCTCAAGTGGAAGGGAATAATCAAGGTACAGAAGAGGAAGAGATAGAAGAAGCTACTGAACCAGAAGTGGAAGAGCCGGTACAAGAAGAGCAGAAACCTGAAGAAAAACAAGTAGCAGATGATGAGAAAGTGGAACCTTCAGATGCTGCAATCTCCTTATGGTGGTTATTGCTTCTCATTCCCTTTTCATTCATATTGTTATACATGACACGTTATAAATGGTTGCCACTTGTAATGGTTCCATACTACCGCAAACGTTCGGATGAAAAAGCGTTTGAAAAAGCCTATTTCTTCTTAATAAGTATGTTAGCAAGAAAAGGTTTAAAAAGAGATTCACATGAAACGCTGAAGGATTTTGCTTTACGAGTAGATCATCAGCTTCATACAAATGATATGAGTGAATTAACGAGAAAGTATGAGAGAGTTATTTATAAGCAGCAGTCATCTGTAGAATCTTGGAGTCAATCAGTAGAATTGTGGGAAAATTTAATTAAAACGACAGGTTCTTGACCATTTCCAGCTTGATTGATAGAATATTCACGAACTTACTATAGTGTTACGTATACCTTCATATATCCTCGATAATATGGTTCGAGAGTCTCTACCGGGTCACCTTAAATGGCCTGACTATGAAGGCAGGATATTCTTTTTGATCATAGCTTTGTGTTCAACTAGACTTTCTGCCTTTATATCAAAGGGGAAAGTCTGGTTTTTTTTATATTTTGGGGCATAATAGCAAGTGATTATTTACACATTCGGAGAGGTGAGCGAGATGGAAGGCATGATTGTTGTATTAGATTTTGGAAGTCAGTATAACCAACTCATTACGCGTCGTATTCGTGAGTTTGGCGTATATAGTGAATTACATCCACACACAATTACAGCAGAAGAAATTAAAGCGTTAAATCCTAAAGGGATTATTTTCTCTGGTGGTCCAAATAGTGTGTATGGTGAAAGTGCATTTCACTGTGACGAAAATATTTTCGAATTAGGAATTCCTGTACTGGGTATTTGTTACGGTATGCAGCTTATGACTCATCATTTTGGTGGTAAAGTAGCGGGTGCAGATCATCGTGAGTATGGTAAAGCATCGATTCACGTACAAAATGATTCATTAATGTATCATGAGCTACCGAAAGAGCAAGTGGTATGGATGAGCCACGGCGACTTAGTTGTAGAAACACCGCCTGGATTTGAAGTGGATGCGACAAGTGCATCTTGCCCAATTGCTGGTATGAGCAATAAAGATAAAAATATGTACGGAGTTCAATTCCATCCAGAAGTTCGCCATTCAGTATACGGAAATGATCTGTTAAAGAACTTTGTATTTGAAGTTTGTCATGCTGAAGCTAACTGGTCTATTGAAAACTTTATTGAAGTTGAATTAGAAAAAATTCGCCGAGTTGTTGGAGATAAAAAAGTATTATGTGCATTAAGTGGCGGCGTAGATTCTTCTGTAGTAGCCGTATTAATTCATAAAGCAATCGGTGACCAATTAACTTGTATGTTCGTAGATCATGGTTTATTACGTAAAGGTGAAGCGGAAAGCGTAATGGAGACGTTCAGCGAAGGGTTTAATATGAACGTTATTAAAATTGATGCAAAAGACCGCTTCCTGAACAAATTAAAAGGTGTATCTGACCCAGAGCAAAAGCGTAAAATTATTGGGAACGAGTTTATCTATGTATTTGACGATGAAGCAACTAAACTACAAGGTTTTGAATTTTTAGCTCAAGGTACACTATACACAGATATTATTGAAAGTGGTACAGCAACTGCTCAAACAATTAAATCTCACCATAACGTAGGTGGATTACCAGAAGATATGGAGTTTGAGTTAATTGAACCTTTAAATACACTATTTAAAGATGAAGTGCGTGCATTAGGTACTGAATTGGGTATTCCTGACAATATTGTATGGCGCCAACCATTCCCAGGTCCAGGGCTAGGAATTCGTGTGCTTGGTGAAGTAACAGAAGAAAAGCTTGAAATCGTTCGAGAATCTGATTACATTTTACGTGATGAAATCGCAAAATCAGGTTTAGAGCGTGATATCTGGCAGTACTTCACAGTTCTTCCTGATATCCGTAGTGTTGGTGTAATGGGGGATGCTCGTACGTATGATTATACAATCGGTATTCGTGCCGTAACTTCAATCGATGGGATGACTTCTGATTGGGCTCGTATTCCTTGGGATGTGCTTGAGAAGATCTCAGTTCGTATCGTAAACGAAGTTAAACACATTAACCGCGTTGTGTATGACATTACAAGTAAGCCACCTGCAACAATCGAATGGGAATAATATGTAAGGAAACCGAACAAACGAACATTCTTTTTGTAAGAATGTTCGTTTTTTGTTGACTTAATTCATTATTAAGTGGTAATATACTAGCATAAAAGAACTAAACATATTAAGAAATGTCGTATAATCTTGGGAATATGGCCCGAAAGTTTCTACCGAGCTACCGTAAATGGCTTGACTACGAGCAACTCTGTATATACAAACGATTTATTCTATCTATTAGATAAAAAGAGAAGAGTAGATAGTATCATTCCGTATATATTTACGTAGTTAACGCCTTTACATTATTAATTGTATAAGGCGTTTTTTATATTACCCATGAGACAGCGACTTCCAATGGTGGGGAGGAACAAGTATGAAGAAGTACTTTCGTTTTGATGAGTTAGGAACAAATTATAGAAGGGAAACTATTGCAGGATTAACAACTTTTTTATCCATGGCGTATATCTTATTCGTTAATCCAGCGATGCTATCATTGAGCAGCGTACCAGATTTACCAGATAGCATGCGTATGGACCAAGGTGCGGTATTTACAGCTACTGCTTTAGCTGCAGCGCTTGGTTCACTCATTATGGGAGTAATCGCTAAATACCCAATTGCGCTTGCGCCTGGAATGGGTTTGAATGCTTTCTTTGCTTATAACGTTGTATTAACAATGGGTATTCCGTGGCAAACGGCTTTATCTGGTGTTATGGTATCGGGGTTAATTTTCATCTTATTATCTTTATCTGGTATACGTGAAACAATCATTAATGCTATTCCAGCAGAGTTAAAACTAGCAGTTGGTGCTGGGATTGGTCTTTTCATTACATTTGTTGGATTGCAAAACGCTAATATTATTGTAGACAATCCAGATCTACTAGTTGGTTTAGGTGATTTAACAAATGGTAGTACATTACTTGCTATTTTTGGTGTTATTATAACAGTTATCTTAATGGTTTTACGCGTCAATGCTGGAATCTTTATAGGAATGGTTATTACAGCTATCGCTGGTATGGTTGTAGGGTTAGTTGATTTACCAACAAGTGTTGTCGGCCCGGCTCCTAGCTTAGCTCCGACATTTGGTGCTGCTTTTGAAAACTTCGGTGAAGTGTTTACGCTTCAAATGCTAGTTGTTATCTTAACTTTCTTATTTGTAGATTTCTTTGATACAGCAGGTACTTTGGTTGCTGTTGCAACTCAAGCTGGACTAATGAAGGATAATAAATTACCTCGTGCAGGAAGAGCGCTTTTAGCAGACTCTACAGCGACAGTAGCGGGTGCGGTTTTAGGAACATCTACAACAACATCGTATGTTGAATCAACAGCGGGTGTTGCAGCAGGTGGGCGATCAGGGTTTACTTCAGTTGTAACTGCATTTTTCTTTTTAATTGCTATTTTCTTTTCACCTTTACTTTCTGTAGTAACTTCAGCGGTAACAGCACCAGCTCTTATTATTGTGGGTGCACTAATGGTAGCAAGCCTAGGGAAGATTAAGTGGGATCAATTTGAAGTAGCGGTACCAGCTTTCTTAACGATTATCATGATGCCTTTAACATATAGTATCTCTACAGGTATCGCGATCGGTTTTATCTTTTATCCAATCACGATGATCTGTAAAGGTAGAAGGAAAGAGATTCATCCGATTATGTATGGGTTATTCGTAATCTTCGTTCTATATTTTATTTTCTTAGCAGAATAAAATAATTAAAGAATAGTAGAAGAAGAGGCAGCTAAAGTAGCTGCCTTTTTATTTTGAGCAGGTTACTGGACTTTGCTTGAATAACAGTTATAAAATAAGTGCATATCATTGAGAAAGTTAAATGATCGAATTGAGTAAATAAAAGCTTTTTAAAAAAGTAAAAGTTTTTTTAAAAAAACAATTGACTCTTCATAATTATCATGGTAAATTATTATATGTCGCCAAGGAGCGATTGAGAAAAACTTGAAGTTTGAAAAAAGAGTTTAGAAAAAAGTTGTTGACTTTTAAAACTCGGAATGATATATTAGTAAAGTTGTTTCAAGAGAAAATGAACTTTGAAAACTGAACAAAGCGACAAACGTCAACGTTAATTTTTTTAAACTTTTATGAGCAAGTCAAACATTTCTTCGGAGAGTTTGATCCTGGCTCAGGATGAACGCTGGCGGCGTGCCTAATACATGCAAGTCGAGCGAACTGATTAGAAGCTTGCTTCTATGACGTTAGCGGCGGACGGGTGAGTAACACGTGGGCAACCTGCCTGTAAGACTGGGATAACTCCGGGAAACCGGAGCTAATACCGGATAACATTTTTTCTTGCATAAGAGAAAATTGAAAGATGGTTTCGGCTATCACTTACAGATGGGCCCGCGGTGCATTAGCTAGTTGGTGAGGTAACGGCTCACCAAGGCAACGATGCATAGCCGACCTGAGAGGGTGATCGGCCACACTGGGACTGAGACACGGCCCAGACTCCTACGGGAGGCAGCAGTAGGGAATCTTCCGCAATGGACGAAAGTCTGACGGAGCAACGCCGCGTGAGTGATGAAGGCTTTCGGGTCGTAAAACTCTGTTGTTAGGGAAGAACAAGTACAAGAGTAACTGCTTGTACCTTGACGGTACCTAACCAGAAAGCCACGGCTAACTACGTGCCAGCAGCCGCGGTAATACGTAGGTGGCAAGCGTTATCCGGAATTATTGGGCGTAAAGCGCGCGCAGGCGGTTTCTTAAGTCTGATGTGAAAGCCCACGGCTCAACCGTGGAGGGTCATTGGAAACTGGGGAACTTGAGTGCAGAAGAGAAAAGCGGAATTCCACGTGTAGCGGTGAAATGCGTAGAGATGTGGAGGAACACCAGTGGCGAAGGCGGCTTTTTGGTCTGTAACTGACGCTGAGGCGCGAAAGCGTGGGGAGCAAACAGGATTAGATACCCTGGTAGTCCACGCCGTAAACGATGAGTGCTAAGTGTTAGAGGGTTTCCGCCCTTTAGTGCTGCAGCTAACGCATTAAGCACTCCGCCTGGGGAGTACGGTCGCAAGACTGAAACTCAAAGGAATTGACGGGGGCCCGCACAAGCGGTGGAGCATGTGGTTTAATTCGAAGCAACGCGAAGAACCTTACCAGGTCTTGACATCCTCTGACAACTCTAGAGATAGAGCGTTCCCCTTCGGGGGACAGAGTGACAGGTGGTGCATGGTTGTCGTCAGCTCGTGTCGTGAGATGTTGGGTTAAGTCCCGCAACGAGCGCAACCCTTGATCTTAGTTGCCAGCATTTAGTTGGGCACTCTAAGGTGACTGCCGGTGACAAACCGGAGGAAGGTGGGGATGACGTCAAATCATCATGCCCCTTATGACCTGGGCTACACACGTGCTACAATGGATGGTACAAAGGGCTGCAAGACCGCGAGGTCAAGCCAATCCCATAAAACCATTCTCAGTTCGGATTGTAGGCTGCAACTCGCCTACATGAAGCTGGAATCGCTAGTAATCGCGGATCAGCATGCCGCGGTGAATACGTTCCCGGGCCTTGTACACACCGCCCGTCACACCACGAGAGTTTGTAACACCCGAAGTCGGTGGGGTAACCTTTATGGAGCCAGCCGCCTAAGGTGGGACAGATGATTGGGGTGAAGTCGTAACAAGGTAGCCGTATCGGAAGGTGCGGCTGGATCACCTCCTTTCTAAGGATTTTTACAAGACGTACGTTTTGAAGCTTTGTTCAGTTTTGAGAGTTCAATCTCTCATTTAATAGAAAGTACATCACTTTCTTCTTATCTAATAAGAAGAATTTTGAGTGCGATTGTTCTTTGAAAACTAGATAACAGTAATAGCTGAGGAAAAGTGAAACTTTTCTTTAATCAAACCAATAAATAACGCAACGCAAGTTGCACCATTTATTCGCTAATGGTTAAGTTAGAAAGGGCGCACGGTGAATGCCTTGGCACTAGGAGCCGATGAAGGACGGGACTAACACCGATATGCTTCGGGGAGCTGTAAGTAAGCTTTGATCCGGAGATTTCCGAATGGGGAAACCCACTGTTCGTAATGGAGCAGTATCTTTATCTGAATACATAGGATATTGAAGGCAGACCCGGGGAACTGAAACATCTAAGTACCCGGAGGAAGAGAAAGCAAATGCGATTTCCTGAGTAGCGGCGAGCGAAACGGAATTAGCCCAAACCAAGAGGCTTGCCTCTTGGGGTTGTAGGACACTCTATACGGAGTTACAAAGGAACGAGGTAAATGAAGAGGTCTGGAAAGGCCCGTCAAAGAAGGTAACAACCCTGTAGTTGAAACTTCGTTCCCTCTTGAGTGGATCCTGAGTACGGCGGAACACGTGAAATTCCGTCGGAAGCTGGGAGGACCATCTCCCAAGGCTAAATACTCCCTAGTGACCGATAGTGAACCAGTACCGTGAGGGAAAGGTGAAAAGCACCCCGGAAGGGGAGTGAAAGAGAACCTGAAACCGTGTGCCTACAAGTAGTCAGAGCCCGTTAATGGGTGATGGCGTGCCTTTTGTAGAATGAACCGGCGAGTTACGATCCCATGCAAGGTTAAGTTGAAGAGACGGAGCCGTAGCGAAAGCGAGTCTGAATAGGGCGTTTAGTATGTGGTTGTAGACCCGAAACCAGGTGATCTACCCATGTCCAGGGTGAAGTTCAGGTAACACTGAATGGAGGCCCGAACCCACGCACGTTGAAAAGTGCGGGGATGAGGTGTGGGTAGCGGAGAAATTCCAATCGAACCTGGAGATAGCTGGTTCTCTCCGAAATAGCTTTAGGGCTAGCCTCACGTTGTGAGAGTCTTGGAGGTAGAGCACTGATTGGACTAGGGGCCCCCAACGGGTTACCGAATTCAGTCAAACTCCGAATGCCAAAGACTTATCCGTGGGAGTCAGACTGCGAGTGATAAGATCCGTAGTCAAAAGGGAAACAGCCCAGACCACCAGCTAAGGTCCCCAAGTATACGTTAAGTGGAAAAGGATGTGGAGTTGCTTAGACAACCAGGATGTTGGCTTAGAAGCAGCCACCATTTAAAGAGTGCGTAATAGCTCACTGGTCGAGTGACTCTGCGCCGAAAATGTACCGGGGCTAAACGTATCACCGAAGCTGTGGATTGACATCTAAGATGTCAGTGGTAGGAGAGCGTTCTAAGTGCTGCGAAGCTAGACCGTAAGGACTGGTGGAGCGCTTAGAAGTGAGAATGCCGGTATGAGTAGCGAAAGACAAGTGAGAATCTTGTCCACCGAATGCCTAAGGTTTCCTGAGGAAGGCTCGTCCGCTCAGGGTTAGTCGGGACCTAAGCCGAGGCTGAAAAGCGTAGGCGATGGCCAACAGGTTGATATTCCTGTACCACCTCCCCGCCGTTTGAGTAATGGGGGGACGCAGGAGGATAGAGTAAGCGCGCTGCTGGATATGCGCGTTCAAGCAGTTAGGCTGATGAGTAGGCAAATCCGCTCATCATAAGGCTGAGCTGTGATGACGAGGGAAATATAGTACCGAAGTTCTTGATTCCACACTGCCAAGAAAAGCCTCTAGCGAGGCGGGAGGTGCCCGTACCGCAAACCGACACAGGTAGGCGAGGAGAGAATCCTAAGGTGATCGAGAGAACTCTCGTTAAGGAACTCGGCAAAATGACCCCGTAACTTCGGGAGAAGGGGTGCTCTGGTAGGGTGTATAGCCCGAGAGAGCCGCAGTGAATAGGCCCAGGCGACTGTTTAGCAAAAACACAGGTCTCTGCGAAGCCGCAAGGCGAAGTATAGGGGCTGACGCCTGCCCGGTGCTGGAAGGTTAAGAGGAGGGGTTATCCTTTGGGAGAAGCTCTGAATCGAAGCCCCAGTAAACGGCGGCCGTAACTATAACGGTCCTAAGGTAGCGAAATTCCTTGTCGGGTAAGTTCCGACCCGCACGAAAGGCGTAACGATCTGGGCACTGTCTCAACGAGAGACTCGGTGAAATTATAGTACCTGTGAAGATGCAGGTTACCCGCGACAGGACGGAAAGACCCCGTGGAGCTTTACTGTAGCCTGATATTGAATTTTGGTACAGCTTGTACAGGATAGGTAGGAGCCTGAGAAGCCGGAGCGCTAGCTTCGGTGGAGGCGTCGGTGGGATACTACCCTGGTTGTATTGAAATTCTAACCCACAGCCCTGATCGGGCTGGGAGACAGTGTCAGGTGGGCAGTTTGACTGGGGCGGTCGCCTCCTAAAGAGTAACGGAGGCGCCCAAAGGTTCCCTCAGAATGGTTGGAAATCATTCGTAGAGTGTAAAGGCACAAGGGAGCTTGACTGCGAGACCTACAAGTCGAGCAGGGACGAAAGTCGGGCTTAGTGATCCGGTGGTTCCGCATGGAAGGGCCATCGCTCAACGGATAAAAGCTACCCCGGGGATAACAGGCTTATCTCCCCCAAGAGTCCACATCGACGGGGAGGTTTGGCACCTCGATGTCGGCTCATCGCATCCTGGGGCTGTAGTCGGTCCCAAGGGTTGGGCTGTTCGCCCATTAAAGCGGTACGCGAGCTGGGTTCAGAACGTCGTGAGACAGTTCGGTCCCTATCCGTCGTGGGCGTAGGAAATTTGAGAGGAGCTGTCCTTAGTACGAGAGGACCGGGATGGACACACCGCTGGTGTACCAGTTGTCTTGCCAAAGGCATCGCTGGGTAGCTATGTGTGGACGGGATAAGTGCTGAAAGCATCTAAGCATGAAGCCCCCCTCAAGATGAGATTTCCCATAGCGCAAGCTAGTAAGATCCCTGAAAGATGATCAGGTTGATAGGTCAGAGGTGGAAGCACGGCGACGTGTGTAGCTGACTGATACTAATCGATCGAGGACTTAACCAAAATGATAGTACACGAAGTACTCAGCGAAATGTTATCTAGTTTTGAGAGAATAATCTCAAAACATGTCTGGTGGCGATAGCAGAGAGGTCACACCCGTTCCCATGCCGAACACGGAAGTTAAGTTCTCTAGCGCCGATGGTAGTTGGGACTTTGTCCCTGTGAGAGTAGGACGTTGCCAGGCTGAAAAAGATTTCTCTTTTTCTTTCAAAAAGTATTTGACACCAAGTGAAAAACTTGGTATGATAATAAAGTCGCCTAAGAGCGGCGGTTGAACTTTGAAAACTGAACAAAGCGACAAACGTCAACGTTAATTTTTTTAAACTTTTATGAGCAAGTCAAACATTTCTTCGGAGAGTTTGATCCTGGCTCAGGATGAACGCTGGCGGCGTGCCTAATACATGCAAGTCGAGCGAACTGATTAGAAGCTTGCTTCTATGACGTTAGCGGCGGACGGGTGAGTAACACGTGGGCAACCTGCCTGTAAGACTGGGATAACTCCGGGAAACCGGAGCTAATACCGGATAACATTTTTTCTTGCATAAGAGAAAATTGAAAGATGGTTTCGGCTATCACTTACAGATGGGCCCGCGGTGCATTAGCTAGTTGGTGAGGTAACGGCTCACCAAGGCAACGATGCATAGCCGACCTGAGAGGGTGATCGGCCACACTGGGACTGAGACACGGCCCAGACTCCTACGGGAGGCAGCAGTAGGGAATCTTCCGCAATGGACGAAAGTCTGACGGAGCAACGCCGCGTGAGTGATGAAGGCTTTCGGGTCGTAAAACTCTGTTGTTAGGGAAGAACAAGTATAAGAGTAACTGCTTGTACCTTGACGGTACCTAACCAGAAAGCCACGGCTAACTACGTGCCAGCAGCCGCGGTAATACGTAGGTGGCAAGCGTTATCCGGAATTATTGGGCGTAAAGCGCGCGCAGGCGGTTTCTTAAGTCTGATGTGAAAGCCCACGGCTCAACCGTGGAGGGTCATTGGAAACTGGGGAACTTGAGTGCAGAAGAGAAAAGCGGAATTCCACGTGTAGCGGTGAAATGCGTAGAGATGTGGAGGAACACCAGTGGCGAAGGCGGCTTTTTGGTCTGTAACTGACGCTGAGGCGCGAAAGCGTGGGGAGCAAACAGGATTAGATACCCTGGTAGTCCACGCCGTAAACGATGAGTGCTAAGTGTTAGAGGGTTTCCGCCCTTTAGTGCTGCAGCTAACGCATTAAGCACTCCGCCTGGGGAGTACGGTCGCAAGACTGAAACTCAAAGGAATTGACGGGGGCCCGCACAAGCGGTGGAGCATGTGGTTTAATTCGAAGCAACGCGAAGAACCTTACCAGGTCTTGACATCCTCTGACAACTCTAGAGATAGAGCGTTCCCCTTCGGGGGACAGAGTGACAGGTGGTGCATGGTTGTCGTCAGCTCGTGTCGTGAGATGTTGGGTTAAGTCCCGCAACGAGCGCAACCCTTGATCTTAGTTGCCAGCATTTAGTTGGGCACTCTAAGGTGACTGCCGGTGACAAACCGGAGGAAGGTGGGGATGACGTCAAATCATCATGCCCCTTATGACCTGGGCTACACACGTGCTACAATGGATGGTACAAAGGGCTGCAAGACCGCGAGGTCAAGCCAATCCCATAAAACCATTCTCAGTTCGGATTGTAGGCTGCAACTCGCCTACATGAAGCTGGAATCGCTAGTAATCGCGGATCAGCATGCCGCGGTGAATACGTTCCCGGGCCTTGTACACACCGCCCGTCACACCACGAGAGTTTGTAACACCCGAAGTCGGTGGGGTAACCTTTATGGAGCCAGCTGCCTAAGGTGGGACAGATGATTGGGGTGAAGTCGTAACAAGGTAGCCGTATCGGAAGGTGCGGCTGGATCACCTCCTTTCTAAGGATTTTTACAAGACGTACGTTTTGAAGCTTTGTTCAGTTTTGAGAGTTCAATCTCTCATTTAATAGAAAGTACATCACTTTCTTCTTATCTAATAAGAAGAATTTTGAGTGCGATTGTTCTTTGAAAACTAGATAACAGTAATAGCTGAGGAAAAGTGAAACTTTTCTTTAATCAAACCAATAAATAACGCAACGCAAGTTGCACCATTTATTCGCTAATGGTTAAGTTAGAAAGGGCGCACGGTGAATGCCTTGGCACTAGGAGCCGATGAAGGACGGGACTAACACCGATATGCTTCGGGGAGCTGTAAGTAAGCTTTGATCCGGAGATTTCCGAATGGGGAAACCCACTGTTCGTAATGGAGCAGTATCTTTATCTGAATACATAGGATATTGAAGGCAGACCCGGGGAACTGAAACATCTAAGTACCCGGAGGAAGAGAAAGCAAATGCGATTTCCTGAGTAGCGGCGAGCGAAACGGAATTAGCCCAAACCAAGAGGCTTGCCTCTTGGGGTTGTAGGACACTCTATACGGAGTTACAAAGGAACGAGGTAAATGAAGAGGTCTGGAAAGGCCCGTCAAAGAAGGTAACAACCCTGTAGTTGAAACTTCGTTCCCTCTTGAGTGGATCCTGAGTACGGCGGAACACGTGAAATTCCGTCGGAAGCTGGGAGGACCATCTCCCAAGGCTAAATACTCCCTAGTGACCGATAGTGAACCAGTACCGTGAGGGAAAGGTGAAAAGCACCCCGGAAGGGGAGTGAAAGAGAACCTGAAACCGTGTGCCTACAAGTAGTCAGAGCCCGTTAATGGGTGATGGCGTGCCTTTTGTAGAATGAACCGGCGAGTTACGATCCCATGCAAGGTTAAGTTGAAGAGACGGAGCCGTAGCGAAAGCGAGTCTGAATAGGGCGTTTAGTATGTGGTTGTAGACCCGAAACCAGGTGATCTACCCATGTCCAGGGTGAAGTTCAGGT
>NZ_CP090431.1:3995000-3997500 GCF_021441905.1 Priestia flexa
TTTTATGAGCAAGTCAAACATTTCTTCGGAGAGTTTGATCCTGGCTCAGGATGAACGCTGGCGGCGTGCCTAATACATGCAAGTCGAGCGAACTGATTAGAAGCTTGCTTCTATGACGTTAGCGGCGGACGGGTGAGTAACACGTGGGCAACCTGCCTGTAAGACTGGGATAACTCCGGGAAACCGGAGCTAATACCGGATAACATTTTTTCTTGCATAAGAGAAAATTGAAAGATGGTTTCGGCTATCACTTACAGATGGGCCCGCGGTGCATTAGCTAGTTGGTGAGGTAACGGCTCACCAAGGCAACGATGCATAGCCGACCTGAGAGGGTGATCGGCCACACTGGGACTGAGACACGGCCCAGACTCCTACGGGAGGCAGCAGTAGGGAATCTTCCGCAATGGACGAAAGTCTGACGGAGCAACGCCGCGTGAGTGATGAAGGCTTTCGGGTCGTAAAACTCTGTTGTTAGGGAAGAACAAGTACAAGAGTAACTGCTTGTACCTTGACGGTACCTAACCAGAAAGCCACGGCTAACTACGTGCCAGCAGCCGCGGTAATACGTAGGTGGCAAGCGTTATCCGGAATTATTGGGCGTAAAGCGCGCGCAGGCGGTTTCTTAAGTCTGATGTGAAAGCCCACGGCTCAACCGTGGAGGGTCATTGGAAACTGGGGAACTTGAGTGCAGAAGAGAAAAGCGGAATTCCACGTGTAGCGGTGAAATGCGTAGAGATGTGGAGGAACACCAGTGGCGAAGGCGGCTTTTTGGTCTGTAACTGACGCTGAGGCGCGAAAGCGTGGGGAGCAAACAGGATTAGATACCCTGGTAGTCCACGCCGTAAACGATGAGTGCTAAGTGTTAGAGGGTTTCCGCCCTTTAGTGCTGCAGCTAACGCATTAAGCACTCCGCCTGGGGAGTACGGTCGCAAGACTGAAACTCAAAGGAATTGACGGGGGCCCGCACAAGCGGTGGAGCATGTGGTTTAATTCGAAGCAACGCGAAGAACCTTACCAGGTCTTGACATCCTCTGACAACTCTAGAGATAGAGCGTTCCCCTTCGGGGGACAGAGTGACAGGTGGTGCATGGTTGTCGTCAGCTCGTGTCGTGAGATGTTGGGTTAAGTCCCGCAACGAGCGCAACCCTTGATCTTAGTTGCCAGCATTTAGTTGGGCACTCTAAGGTGACTGCCGGTGACAAACCGGAGGAAGGTGGGGATGACGTCAAATCATCATGCCCCTTATGACCTGGGCTACACACGTGCTACAATGGATGGTACAAAGGGCTGCAAGACCGCGAGGTCAAGCCAATCCCATAAAACCATTCTCAGTTCGGATTGTAGGCTGCAACTCGCCTACATGAAGCTGGAATCGCTAGTAATCGCGGATCAGCATGCCGCGGTGAATACGTTCCCGGGCCTTGTACACACCGCCCGTCACACCACGAGAGTTTGTAACACCCGAAGTCGGTGGGGTAACCTTTATGGAGCCAGCCGCCTAAGGTGGGACAGATGATTGGGGTGAAGTCGTAACAAGGTAGCCGTATCGGAAGGTGCGGCTGGATCACCTCCTTTCTAAGGATTTTTACAAGACGTACGTTTTGAAGCTTTGTTCAGTTTTGAGAGTTCAATCTCTCATTTAATAGAAAGTACATCACTTTCTTCTTATCTAATAAGAAGAATTTTGAGTGCGATTGTTCTTTGAAAACTAGATAACAGTAATAGCTGAGGAAAAGTGAAACTTTTCTTTAATCAAACCAATAAATAACGCAACGCAAGTTGCACCATTTATTCGCTAATGGTTAAGTTAGAAAGGGCGCACGGTGAATGCCTTGGCACTAGGAGCCGATGAAGGACGGGACTAACACCGATATGCTTCGGGGAGCTGTAAGTAAGCTTTGATCCGGAGATTTCCGAATGGGGAAACCCACTGTTCGTAATGGAGCAGTATCTTTATCTGAATACATAGGATATTGAAGGCAGACCCGGGGAACTGAAACATCTAAGTACCCGGAGGAAGAGAAAGCAAATGCGATTTCCTGAGTAGCGGCGAGCGAAACGGAATTAGCCCAAACCAAGAGGCTTGCCTCTTGGGGTTGTAGGACACTCTATACGGAGTTACAAAGGAACGAGGTAAATGAAGAGGTCTGGAAAGGCCCGTCAAAGAAGGTAACAACCCTGTAGTTGAAACTTCGTTCCCTCTTGAGTGGATCCTGAGTACGGCGGAACACGTGAAATTCCGTCGGAAGCTGGGAGGACCATCTCCCAAGGCTAAATACTCCCTAGTGACCGATAGTGAACCAGTACCGTGAGGGAAAGGTGAAAAGCACCCCGGAAGGGGAGTGAAAGAGAACCTGAAACCGTGTGCCTACAAGTAGTCAGAGCCCGTTAATGGGTGATGGCGTGCCTTTTGTAGAATGAACCGGCGAGTTACGATCCCATGCAAGGTTAAGTTGAAGAGACGGAGCCGTAGCGAAAGCGAGTCTGAATAGGGCGTTTA